>DATDPY010000088.1:0-16075 GCA_035292565.1 Cyclobacteriaceae bacterium
CTGGTGGTAGGGCGGGGCCGCCGGGGCAAAGTAGTAGGGATTGTTAATACCCTGCTCGTGGAAATCGACATGAACCTGTGGAAGCCAGTCGTTGTATATCCTGATCCGGCTCTCAGTTTCCTTCTGGGTTACCCACGACCAGTCGCGGTTGAGGTCAAAGTAATAATGATTTCCCCTGCCGCCAGGCCAGGATTGATGATGTTCTTCGGTTAAAGGATCGGGATTATACTCATCACCGGCAATTTGCTCATACCAGCTTACGTAGCGCTCCCGGCCATCGGGGTTGAGGCAGGGATCAATGATCACGATAGTATTTTCAAGCCAATTATTCCGACTTTCTTTCGGACCGGCGGTGAGTTGCCAGGCAGTCTCCATCGCCGCCTCGGTAGAGCTTGCTTCATCGCCATGCACATTAAAGCTCAGCCATACAATGACTTTGTTTTGGATGCCGGGTGAATTGTCCGCTTCAAGGCCTGCGAGGGACAGGTTCTTATTTCGAATCTTTTCGATATCCTGCAAATTCTTTTCTGACGATATAATCGCGATAAACAGTGGTCTGTTCTCAATGGTCGTACCGTATGGAATCAAAGTCATGAGATCGCTTGAACCATCGAGCATCCTGAAATATCCGGCAACTTCGTGATGGTGGGTAAACCGCGAACCCAATTCACGACCAAGATAATCTGCCGGGGATCCAAGCTGGGGAAAGCCGTTGAAGCTGACTGCGGTTAATACGATAAGAAACAGGTATTTCTTTCCCATCATTTTTTATAAAGATATAGTTGCGGGTCAATTGGACCTGGTCTGCAATATTGAAAGAACTCCCTTGAAATTAAAATAATTATTAATCATATTTAAGACAGGGGCATAACTGCAGAGAAAAGGAGCATGGACAGAATAATCAGGAATGTGGCAGTGCTTGGTGCTGGGATCATGGGAACCCGATTAGCCTGTCATTTTGCCAACGCCGGATTAAATGTATTGCTCCTCGGCAACTCCCGTCGCAATCCTCTTCCATCAGGACAAGAGGAAAATGAAGCCGGATACATGGCGACCAAAGGAAGGCTTGAAGAAACCGTGAGCGCCGACCCTTCACCGTTATTTCACAGGAAACTTATATCGAGGATCCAAACAGGGAACATTGATCAGGACCTTCCCCGGATATCCGGTTGTGACTGGGTTCTTGAAGTTGTTATTGAAGACCCCGGGATTAAAAAGTCCGTGTTTGAAAAAGTCGACCGTTACCGGTCACCCGGCACCCTGGTTTCCACCAATACTTCCTGCATTTCTGTTAATACTCTCTGCGAAGGAAGGTCGGAAGATTTCAAACGACATTTCTTTGGCGCACATTTCTTCAATCCGCCACGGTATCTGCCGTTGCTGGAAATTATTCCGGCAGAAAAAACTGACCCTGGAATTATCGGTTTCATCAGCAGGTACGGGGACATTACCCTTGGAAAAAATACGATCGTCTGTAAGGACACGCCCGGTTTCATCGCCAACAGGATCGGCATATTTATGATTTCCCGGATTATGAAAATCATGGATAACCTGAAAATGGGAATTGACGAGGTTGATGCCCTCACAGGACCGGCAGCCGGCAGATCGAAATCGGCCACTTTCCGGACTATGGATATGGTGGGACTGGATACGATAATTAGATCTGCGGAAAATCTTTACAACTCCCTGCCAAACGATAATTATCATGAATCTTACAAACTGCCCGGGGTCTTTTATGAGCTTCAGGAACGGAACATGCTTGGCAATAAAACCGGGATGGGATTCTATACAAAGAGATGGGATAGCAAAGGGAGATCCGGAATTTACACGCTCGACCTTAAAAACTTTGAATATAAGCCCGCGAGAAAAACCCGGTATCCATCTTTTCTTTCTGCCCGGGCCACTGATAATTCGGCAAAAAAGTTAGAGACCCTGTACCAAGGAAAAGACAAGGCAGGAGAATTCTTCAGGCAGACCATGTTGAATTTATTTGAATTCGCCTCCTGGCAGGTCCCTGAAGTGTATGAAGAAATTTATAAAATCGATGAGGCGATCAGGTCTGGCTTCGGCTGGGAATACGGCCCTTTTGAAACCTGGGATATACTGGGTGTTGAAAGGGTGGTTTCGGATTTGAACAGCGCCGGTATGAAACCTGCAGACTGGGTAACAAAAATGGCCGGCGGAGGTCTCCGGAATTTTTATTCGATCGAAAAAACCAAAAAAAAATATTTCGAGATTCCGTCGGCATCGTATGCGCCCATACCCGGAAAAGATGGAATCATCATTCTGGATCATACAAGATCAACGAACCTTGTCTGGGGAAATTCCGGTTCATCCCTGATCGATCTCGGGGACGGGGTCCTCAATATCGAATTCCACTCGAAATTGAATTCGATGGGGAGGGAGGCGGTGGAAGGTATAAACAAAGGCATCGAGATCGCCGGAAACGATTTTCGAGGCGTAGTGATCGGCAACCAGGGCAGAAGCTTTACGGCCGGGGTAAATCTCGGCATCCTTTTCGTTCTTGCCATAGAACAGGAATATGAAGAAATCAATTCATTTATTAGGATTTTTCAGGACACCATTTTGAAAGTCAGGTATTCACGCATTCCGGTGATCGTTGCGCCGCATGGATTGTGCCTTGGAGGCGGCTGTGAAATGGCGCTGCATGCCGATCATGTTCAGGCGGCTGCAGAAACTTATATGGGTCTCGTGGAAGCAAGGGTGGGATTGATTCCCGGAGGGGGAGGCACAAAGGAGATGACCAGAAGAGCTTCGAACGGCGGCGGGAAAGGAAGCATCGAAACGAATGTACGCCGTCAAATCCTGGAAAATATTATTACGGCGAAGGTATCCGGATCCGCCATTGATGCCTTCGAACTGAAATACCTTAAGAACGGGGATTCGGTTACCATGAATCAAAGCAGGGTTATCGCAGATGGAAAGTCCGCCGTCATGAGGCTCGCCGAATCGGATTATTATCCTCCGGATCCCGGGATTCAAATCATGGTGCCGGGAAATTCCGGATTGCCGGCGATGCAGGAAACGATCAACGCCCTCAAGACCGGTGATTTAATTACCGCTTACGATGCAAAAATCGCAGGGAAAATTGCTCAGATCATGTGCGGGGGCGACATGGCAGGCCCCGGAGCGGTATCCGAACAATACCTGCTGGACCTCGAACGCGAAGCTTTCCTTTCACTGTGCGGCGAAAGAAAAACACTGGCAAGAATTGATGCTATTCTGCGGGGTAAAAAACCGTTGCGAAATTAGGGAAAAGTTTACCCGGATCTAAGCTCCTGAAGTCATCAATATTGATTCATTATGATAATTCCTCACCCAGCCTTTCGAGAAGCCGTTTTGTGGCCATAATCCCTTCATCCTCCGGCAGCCGGCCCTCATATTCGATGCCTATCCTTCCCTTGAATCCGGCATTTTTTACGATCTGCAGCATTTTCTTATAGTCGATCGTGGTTTCATTTCCTTCCGCATCGAAATCATAGGCTTTGGCACTCACGCCTTTGGCATAGGGCATCAGTTCCTCCACACCGAGGTATTTATCGTATTCATTAAGGCAATTCATTTTCCCGTTTTCGAACCTTCCCTGGATACAAAAATTCCCGAGGTCGGGCAAGGTACCGCAATATGGGCTGTTAACCGCCTTCATGATACCGGAGAGCCATTTGCCATCCGATGACGGCCCGCCATGGTTTTCAACAACAACCTCAATCCCTTCTTTTGATCCGTATTCCGACAGCGTTGTAAGGCTTGCAATCATCGCTTTCTGCATCTCCTCGTTGCTGCCTTTTCCACGGGCATTTACCCTGACCGCGTGGCACCCAAGGTACTTCGCCGCATCAATCCATTTATAATGATTCTCTACCGCCTTTGCCCTTTCGGTTTCTTCCGGCACTGCCAGGCTGCCTTCACCGTCAATCATGATCAGCACACAGGAAACACCGAGGTCATCACACCTGGTCTTCAATTCGTTCAGGTAAGCGGTATCCTTTGCCTTATCCCTGAAAAATTGATTCACGAATTCCACGGCATCAATTCCATACTCATTTTTGGCCTTTGCGGGGAAATCCAGGTTATCGAGCTTTTTTGCAAACAGGGATTTGTTAAGCGACCATTCCGCAAGCGAAATTTTGAAAAACATGTCTTTTTCGGGTTTTCCAAAGCTTTTATATCCCGCGAATGCCGAAAAAATTCCCATGCCGGCAGTCAGGGCAATGCTTTTCTTTAAAAATTCTCTTCTTTGATTCTCTTTCATCGGGGTATATTTAAATTGATTACAGACATATAGTTAAAGTTAGAAAAAACAATTTTATTTCGCCAGTTCATACCTTTACTGTTAATTTAGAAATAGAAAAAGATTTTTATGCGGATTGTTGAAGTAACCGATAAGCGAACGCGCAAGGAATTTATAGGGGTTGCTGTGAAGATTTACAGGGATTACGATCGCTGGATCAGGCCATTGGATAAGGATATTGAACTTGTTTTTGACACGGTTAATAACAAATACTTCCGCAATGGCGAGGCTGCCCGGTGGATATTGGTTGATGAAGGAGGTGAATCCGTCGGGAGAGTGGCCGCCTTTTACAGCACCAAGACCATGAATAAAGATAATGACAAGCCCACAGGAGGGATGGGATTTTTTGAATGCATCGATGATACCAGCGCAGCCACAATGCTTTTCGACCAGTGTAAGAACTGGCTCACCGGCAAGGGAATGATGGCAATGGATGGCCCGATCAATTTTGGGGAACGGAATGAGTGGTGGGGATTGCTGATCGACAGCTTTGATATTGAGCCAAATTACCGCTGCAATTACCATCCTCCCTATTACAGGAAGCTGTTTGAGTCCTATGGCTTCCAGGTTTATTTCAAACAACTGACCTATGGAAGGACAGTGATGGAACCCCTTGTTGATAAGATATATGAAAAAGCAAACCGGATCCGGCAGAATCCGATGTATACCTTTACGACACTCGATCCCAGTAAGATGGATCAGTATATCGAGTATTTCAAAGAAATTTATAATAAGGCCTGGTCAAGACATAAAGGAGTTCCCCAACTGACCAGCCTTCAGGCAAAAACCGTAATGAATCAGCTTAAGCCGATCATTGATCCAAAGATTATGTTTTTTGCTTTTTATAATGGGATCCCGTCAGGATTTTTTATCATGATCCCGGAGGTTAACCAGATCTTTAAATATGTAAACGGAAAACTTGACCTTATCGGGAAACTCAAGTTCGCATGGCATAAATACAGGAAATCATGCAGGAAAATGCTCGGCCTGGTATTCGGAATTATCCCCGAACACCAGGGGAAAGGACTCGAAGGCGCGATTGTTATGGCATCCAGGGATTTACTCCAGGAGTCGTACCGGAGATATGATAACCTGGAGATGAACTGGATCGGGGATTTTAATCCCAAAATGATCCATATGGTTGAGCAGGTTGGGGCGGTGGTCACCAAGACCCATATAACTTACAGGAAACTTTTTGACGATAAAATTCCGTTTCGCCGGTATCCAACGATCGGGTAATCAGCACAGTTTAAGGTAACTGCCGAGCCACTTTGTATTTTTCCTGTACTTCTTCATAACCTCCTTAACATTCTCATCGTCAATATGGCCTTCAAAATCGATATAAAACCAGTATTTGAATTTTTTTCCTTCCTTGGCAGGCCTGCTTTCGATTTTTGTAAGGTTTATCCTGGCATCATAAAAATCCTGGAGAAAATTGACAAGGCTGCCCGGTTCATCCGGCAGCATGGTAAGGATGCTGGTTTTGTCGTTCCCTACCTTTACATTTTTGAAATCCTTTCCGATAATAAGGAACCTGGTAAAATTGTCGGCCGAATCCTCCACGTTGTCAAATAGGATTGGCAGCTTGTAGATCCGGGCGGCGATATGAGAACAAATGGCAGCCGTCTTTCTATCCTCAAGGGCCAATTTTACCGCGCCGGAAGTGGAATTTATCGCAGCCATTTCCACCTTCCTGTCATGAAAAGTCGTGTCGATGAATTTTTTGCATTGACGAAACGCAATGTCCCTGGAATATATCTTCTCAATTTCTTCCACCTTGTCGGAAAGGGTTGCAAAAGCAAAGTGGATCGGCAGGGGCATTTCGGCTATAATATGAACTTCGAACTTCCCGAGGTTATCAATTGTTTCATTAACCACCCCTTCCTGGTTGTTTTCAAACGGCACCACTCCAAATTTTGCCCGGCCGGCATTTACCGATTCAAAAATAGATTCAATGGTTGCCAGCGGGAGATATTCGCTCATGGCGCCAAACCTGCTTTCAGCAGCCTGATGGGTAAAACTCCCTTCAGGACCCAGGTAGGCAATCTTTTCCGGGAGCTCATAATTCCTGCTAACGGCAAATATTTCAAAAAACAGGGCTTCAATTGCGGCATTGTTCAGGATGCCGCCCTTCTCCCTGTTAATTTCTTTAAGTCTCTCAATAATATAATTTTCACGTTCGGGACGGTATATCTGGGATTGGGAACTCGATTTTAAAAATCCGATCTTTTTAACCAGGTTAAGTCTTTCGTTCAGGAGGTCCAGGATCCTGGCATCAATTCCGTCAACCTCGGCTCTGAGTTGTTCCAAGTTTGATTTTTGCAATTTTTTAGGGGTAAAGGTTTATACAAAAGTAGGAATATCATGAAAAAGTTGCCCGGCCTAAATAACGGATTCGTCACGGGCAAGGCCTTCTTCCTTTATCGTCCCTACCCCGGTTACATGTTTATGAACTTTCTCCGGGTTGCCGATATATTTAATTCCTCCCAAACCGGCGATGCTGGCGTTCAGTTCCTTCATTACATTGATTTTCGCACTGCCAACCCCGCTGACATCAATTTTGCAGTTCAGCGTTTCAAGATCGAATGCTTCGAGGCTCCCGGCGCCGCTCATGCTTATATCTGCAACGGCTGCGTATCCCCTGAATTTCACGAGACCGGCCCCGCTCAATTCGGTATTGAGTTCCGCGGCTTTCAATTGAAGCTCAATGACCCCTGCTCCTTCCATCCGGATAGAGAGATGATCAGATTCAAGAACATCTTCATTATTCAGGAGCGTTGCTCCATATACGCGTATATCCTCAATATAATTATATACGATTTCAATCCTGGATTTATGGGCGCTGATGAGTTTTTTACGTGAAGTGATTTCAAGTTCTCCATTGCTGACATTGACTTCAATCAGGGGTTCAAGATTCTCATCCGTGGTAATGCTCACTTCTTCTGCGGGCCCCTTGCGGAGCGTAATCTCAAAATTACCACCCAGGGTTATCCTGTCGAATGAGCCCGTCTGGCGAGTAGTGGTAATTACATGACTGTTGCCCCTTTCATAACTGCCAATTATATCGCAGCCCGAAAGGATGAAAAAGGAACAGGACAACAGTATTCCGGAAATAATCGGGGATTTCATTTCTGCCTGATATTAATTTCCTTAAAGATACAAATATGTGTTTTGTGTTGGGCTGATAAATAAGAATTAATTGGTAAAATAGGATGGTTCGATTAATTTTGAGCCCTTCAGAAAATACACGGATGATGGTTAAAGACCAATTGATTTTTGATTTGATCCGCAAGGAAGGCAAGAGGCAGGAGGAAGGCATAGAATTAATTGCTTCTGAGAATTTTGTATCACCTCAGGTCCTTGCCGCAATGGGAACAGTGCTCACGAATAAGTATGCAGAGGGCTTGCCGGGGAAAAGGTATTACGGGGGATGCGGCGTTGTGGATGAAGTTGAAAATGCGGCGATTGATCGTGCAAAAAAATTATTCGGGGCCTGCTGGGCGAACGTCCAGCCACATTCCGGCGCCCAGGCCAATGCATCCGTCATGCTTGCTATTCTTCAGCCGGGTGATAAGATCCTGGGATTTGACCTGTCGCATGGAGGTCATCTTACCCATGGTTCGCCGGTGAATTTTTCGGGGAAATTGTACCGTCCCGCTTTTTATGGAGTGAACAGGGAATCGGGAGTTATTGACTGGGATGAAGTTCGCGTGATCGCCAGGAGGGAGATGCCGAAGCTCATCATTTGCGGCGCTTCGGCTTACAGCAGGGACTGGAACTATAAGAGCCTGAGAGAAACAGCGGATGAGGTTGGAGCTATCCTGATGGCTGATATCGCTCACCCTGCAGGATTGATTGCGCATGGGTTGCTAAATGATCCTTTTAAGTATTGTCACGTTGTTACGACTACCACCCATAAAACGCTGAGAGGACCCAGGGGGGGCATGATCCTGATGGGAACCGATGAGGAAAACAAGATGGGCCTCCTTACCCCTAAGGGCAAGCCCAGGATGCTGTCGGCCGTCCTTGATTCAGCCGTCTTCCCGGGGACCCAGGGAGGACCATTAGAGCATGTGATAGCCGCCAAGGCCGTATCATTCCTTGAAGCACTCTCCGATGATTATAAAAAATACGTAAACCAGGTCCGAAACAACGCGAAGGAAATGGCCCGGTGTTTTATGGAAAGAGGATATAAAATCATATCCAACGGAACTGATAACCACCTGATGCTGATTGACCTGAGATCGAAAAACCTTACCGGGAAGGAAGCCGAGGATGCATTGATAAAAGCCGATATTACGATCAACAAGAACATGGTACCCTTTGATGATAAATCACCTTTCATTACTTCGGGGATCCGTATCGGAACGCCGGCTGCAACAACCCGGGGGCTTTTGGAAAAGGATATGGAAAAGATCGTGGACCTGATCGACAGGGTGTTGATGAATAAGGATAATGAAAATGAAATTTCCGAAGTGAAGAAGCAGGTGAACGAGTGGATGTCGGGTTTCCCTCTATTTAAAATGTGAGAACGTGGCAAAAGAAGAAAAAGAAATGGCGTTTCTAGACCATCTGGAAGAGCTCCGATGGCATCTGATCAGGTCCTTATTCGCTATCCTTGTATTTACTGTAGGCGCTTTCCTTGCCAAGCGGTTTATTTTTCATGATGTCATTCTCGCACCGTCACGACCGGATTTCTGGACATACAGGAAGTTTTGTGAAATCGGCGAGTATCTGAACATCAAGGCCATGTGCATCGAGGAGTTACCCTTTATCATTCAGAGCCGTCAAATGTCGGGGCAATTTACCATGCATCTCACTTCTTCATTTGTCATCGGGCTTATCCTGGCCTTCCCGTATGCCTTTTGGGAACTGTGGAGATTTATCAGCCCGGGATTATATTTTAAGGAAAAGAAAGTTGCCAGGTGGTCACTTTTTTACGTATCCGCCCTCTTCTTTTCAGGCATTTTATTCGGCTATTATATACTGACACCTGTTTCCATAAACTTCCTTTCCAATTACCAGCTTGATCCAAGCATCAGGAACGAATTCGATATCATATCCTATATTTCTACCATAACGATGCTCGTCCTGGCATGCGGACTGGTATTTCAACTGCCTATAGTTGTTTACTTCCTTTCGTCAATCGGAATAGTGACACCGGAACTCATGAGAACATACAGGAAACATGCGATCATCGTTATCCTGCTGGTTGCAGCAATTGTTACACCCCCCGATGTTTTTACCCAAACCCTGGTCGCCATTCCATTGATTGCTCTTTACGAAGTGAGTATATTTATATCCAAAATGGTAGCAAAAAGGGATTCTGAGGATCTCGCAGCCAGGGATAAATGATATTCTTATGACTTATCGGATTGCCTTGGGGGCTGATCATGCGGGTTACGAGCTGAAGGAAAAAATCAAAACACAGCTGGATAAGGGGGGACATTTTGTCGATGATTTCGGGACTTATTCCAATGAATCGGTCGATTATCCTGATTTTGTACATCCGGTAGCAGCAACCATCGAAAAAAAGGACTGTAATTTCGGGATCCTTATCTGCGGCAGCGGCAACGGAGCGGCTATGACTGCCAACAAGCATACGGGCATCAGGGCGGCGATATGCTGGAATGAAATGCTCGCCAAGCTTGCCAGGTCACACAATGACGCCAATATACTATGTCTGGCCGGAAGGTTTATCGATTATGAACTGGCAAGAGAGATCGTCGACGTGTTTATCAATACAAAATTTGACGGAGGAAGACACCAGCGTCGTATAGATAAGATGACCAGGTTTTAATTACCTGAGATAATAAATACCTTCTCCGTCTTCCCTGTATTTTGCTTCCAGTTGTGGCGACCTGCTGAAAAATCCTGCGATCAGGTTCTCCCCATCAATGATCACGTCGGGTGAATCGGCGATGATCTGCTGGGTAACCTCGGCCAGGATCTCCGGATCGTCGGCGTCTTTTAGGTATTTTTTTGAAATGGCCCAGCTAAAATACGGAGTAGCTAGTCTGGCATTCATGTATACTTCAGGCTGGTCCCCTATATAAAGCACCTTTTTTCCGTTCGTAATCACTTCAAACCGGGTTTCCGCCGGAATGTATTTCTTCGCACTAAGCCGTTCATCCACGCTGAAAATCCCGAAAAAAGATAAGTAACCGTTCCCCAGGGTGAGAACCAATAATGCATAGAAAAGGGATTCTGCAAGCCATCTTCTATCGATGATGACAAACAACTGGGATAAATAAAAGGACATGGGGATGAAAAGGACGATCAGGCACAGGGGTGTGAAATGATAATCAAGGCTGAAGACTGCAAGTCCAGTTATAAGTACGATGAACATGAAATTCTGGAAGATAACCTGTAAACTGATCAGATTCGATCTGGTCATGATCAGAAAAATTGAAAAGACCATAAAAATTACCGGACCGGAGATTAGTGCCAACAGGGTAATATGGTTTGCAGGAAGGTTTGTTGATTTATAGGCAAACGACATGAAGAAGTTCGTCATCAGCATGTCAGCATCCCCTTTCCAGAAAAAATAAAGCCAGGTGAGAATGTAGGGTGTAATAAATCCGTACATCAGCAGGAAGTACCTTCTCCCTACGGTATTGGTAAATAAAATGAGGGTAGCCAGAATACTTAAAATAAAGAGTGAGGAAGGAAGGTACGCAAGTCCGGCCAGGCCGGTATAAAAACCTGAATACAATACCACCCAATCGCTTTTTACTCTTGATTCAACATGCGAGAAGATCAAATTAAACGCCATCAGCAGGAAAAACATGCTGATCAGCTGTGGCGACAACAGGGCTGATTCCGGGAAAAACGACAGGAGAATAATGAATACCAATGAAGGGAGATAGGTGTTCAGGTTATAAGCCTTGTGATTGATCAGGATGAAGCTCAGAAAAGATGCCTCTATAAAGACCAGCAGGATACCGGAAATCCGGAGCGGAAGCGGGCTTCTCCCGAAGATCTCGCTGAAGATCCAGTAGATACCAGCCGAAAGCGGGCCTGTGGGGTGGTATACTTCCGTATACAATTTTGCCCCTGATGCAAGCTTTTCCCCCAATACAAGCCATTCCAGCTCCGGAACAGAAACAGGCGATGAATTTAACAGATAAGGCAGTCTGAAAAGAATCAGCAGAAAAAAAACAAGAACCAGCCGGTAAGGATCGTTAATTTTAAATAGGGATACCAATGAAATTCTAATTATATGCTTTACCCATACCCAAACAAAATTAATTGTTTAAATTACTACAAATTTTGGTGGAAATAATCAAAAATATGGAGAGCAAGAGGCAACAGAAATTCGCAAGGATGGTCCAGAAGGAATTGGGAAGTATCTTTCAGAGGGATGTGAAAAATCTTTTCGGACATGCATTTATTTCAGTCACCACGGTAAGGATGTCCCCCGACCTCAGCATTGCCAAGGTATATCTTAGCATCATGATGGCCGACGACAAACAAGCATGCCTCGAAAACATCGTCGAGAAAAAGTCGCAGATCAGAAAGGAGCTGGGACACAGGATCGGTAAAATCTCGCGCATCACTCCGGACCTGCATTTCTTTATTGATGACAGCGTTGACTATGCCCAGAAGATCGAAAAACTCCTGAAAGAAATCAAATCTTCGCCACCTGTAAACTAAAGACCTCTTACCTTGAATCTTTCATCCTTCATTGCCAGGAGATATTTTTTCTCAGGGAAAAAAAAGAATTTCATTCAAATCCTCTCCCTGATTTCCATGATCGGGGTAGCCTTTGGTACCATGGCCTTGGTGATTGTACTATCGGTCTTTAATGGCCTCGAAGATTTCATTCGGAAACTCTACAGTTCATTCGATCCCGAGCTTAAGATCCATGCCGCGGTTGGAAAATCGTTTCTCCTGGAGGATTTTCCGTCGAAGGAGATATTGAAGATCGATGCGGTGGCCGGCATTACTGAAATTATCGAGGAAAGCGCCTATATAAAACATAAGACCGCAGAAATGGTCGTTACACTGAAAGGTGTCAGCAGTCAGTTTATTAAGGACGGGAGGTTGAAGGAAAATCTGGTCGAGGGGAAATTGGTATTGACTGAAGGCAAAACGGAATTCGCAATTATGGGGAGGGGTGTTCAAAATACACTCGATATTGTTTCTCTGGAGGATATCAATCCTATACAGGTTTATTACCCCCGGAGGAATGCCAATATGCTGGATCCTCTCAATTCGGTAAATCACCAGATGATATTTGCGGGTGGCGTATTTGCCATCGAGAAACAATTCGATATGAATTTCATGATTACTTCGATCAGGTTCGCTGAAAATCTTTTTGACTACAAAGGGAGAAGAACGGGAATGGAGATCACGCTTGTCGAAAACGGGAATGCAGCGGAAGTAAAAAAACAACTTGCCGCCATCCTGGGCGATAAATATAAAATCCTGACCCGCGATGAACAGCATTCCTCTCTTATCCGTGCAATCAAATGGGAAAAATTGTTTGTATACCTGACCTTCAGTTTCATCATTGCGGTATCCGCTATCAATATATTCTTTTCCCTGACCATGCTGGCCCTCGATAAACGAAAAGACATCGCTATACTCCGTGCCATGGGCTCAGACAGGCAAACCATACGAAATATCTTCTTTAAGGAGGGGGCAATCATCGGGTTTACCGGAGCGGGGACCGGGCTTATCCTGGGCATTATCGTCTGCCTGATTCAGCAAAAATTCGGCCTGATATCCCTGGGAATAGAAACCTCGGTGATATCCGCCTATCCGGTAATGATGAAGCCGCTTGATTTTGTTTTTGCCGCTTTCAGCATCATCCTGATCACAGTGGTATTTTCTATTCGGCCTGCAGTGCTGGCAGCGAGATTGAGCATAATTCAATACATCTCCTGAAACCTGTATGAATATTGCCCGGCTGAGCGGAAACGATCCTGTTGCCCTATATTTGCTACTTTAAACCGGACATGAAGAGATACTTGGTTTTACTGGTCCTGATATTTTTATACCGCAGCGGGGAAGGACAAGTTTTGTTGGGAATAAAGCAAGGCGTGAGTATTTCTTCACTTAATTATGTTGATCCATTCGATTTGTTTTCAATCAAAATTTCATCCATTACATCCTATTCGGGAGGATTGGTATTTCAGTTCTTTACTGAGAAATACCTTGGCTTCCAGGCAGAATTGCTTTATTCGGGGAAAGGTTTTAAGACACGGTATGATACAATAACCAACAAGCAATATGAACGGAAAATCACCTATTTATCTTTGCCGGTATTTACTCATTTTTATTTCTCCGGCAGGAAAGCAAGCCCGTTTTTGCTATTAGGGGCTTTCACGGGATATGCCCTGGGGTCATCAGAGAAATTCCGGGATGGGGACAATTCGGTCAGCATGGAATATGCCTATTCCCGAGAAAGGGATAATAAATGGGAATACGGTCTTATCGGCGGAGGCGGCCTCAAGGGCAATTTTGCCTTTGGTACGATCCAGGTTGAAGGCACCTATGCATTTTCTTTCAGCAGCTTGTATAAATGGGGATACCAGCATAACGACCCGGCGCTCAACTTGTATTTCGCAGTCCCGGAAGAAACTCAGAATACAGCAATTCAGATAAGTCTCTCCTACCTGTTTCCATTAAATAAAACATCCCTCAAATAACCTGGTCTTTCACAAGATTTGCCAGGTAGGATCCATAGCCGCTTTTCTTCAATGGCTCGGCAAGCCTCAATAATTCTTCTTTCCCGATATAATTCATTTTATACGCCACCTCCTCAATGCACCCTATCTTCAATCCTTGCCTTTCTTCAATTACCTGCACGAAATTTGAGGCCTGTATCAGCGAGGTAAATGTTCCGGTATCGAGCCATGCCGTTCCACGATCAAGAATGGCAACATTTAGTTTTTTTCGTTTCAGATATTCCTTATTGACATCGGTGATTTCCAGTTCACCACGGCTGCTTGGTTTAAGTCCGGCGGCAATGTCCAGCACATCGTTGTCATAGAAGTACATGCCCGGAACGGCATAATTTGATGTTGGCCTAAAAGGCTTTTCTTCAAGGGCAATAGCATGATTGTTTTTGTCGAATTCAACAACGCCGTACCTTTCGGGATCATTCACGTGATAGGCGAATATAACTCCCCCGTCCGGATCGGTATGACCTTGCAGCAATTCGGCCAGGCCGGTCCCGTAAAATATATTATCCCCTAAAATGAGGGCTGATTTGTCCTTGCCAATGAATTTCTTCCCGATGATGAATGCCTGGGCCAGCCCGGCAGGTCTTTCCTGCACTTCGTAACTGAACGAACATCCCAGGCTTTGGCCATCCCCGAGAAGCTTGTTGAAGAGGGGAAGGTCCTGGGGGGTGGAAATGATAAGGATCTCCCTGATACCTGCCATCATCAGGACAGAAAGAGGGTAGTAGATCATAGGCTTGTCATACACTGGCATTAATTGTTTGCTCATTGCCAGGGTTATGGGGTGCAGCCTGGTTCCGCTTCCGCCTGCCAGAATAATTCCTTTCATGATCCTGAATTATTGAAAATTATAATGCTTACGATAATATTCCTGATAGATCCCTGATGTAATATGATCCAGCCAGGCCTGGTTGCGTAGGTACCAGTCAACCGTCATTGCCAGGCCTTCTTCGAATTTTACCGAAGGTTTCCAATTCAACTCCCTGACAAGTCTTGAAGGATCGATGGCATAGCGAAGGTCATGACCGGCACGGTCCCTGACGAACCTGATCAGTCTTTCAGAGGAACCTTTTTTCCTTTGGAGCTTCTCGTCCATGATCCGGCAAAGCAGCAAGACAAGATCGATATTCTTCCATTCATTCATGCCCCCGATATTATACGTCCGGCCCCTTTCCCCTTTATGGAAAATCAGGTCGATCGCCGCGGCGTGATCCTCGACATACAACCAGTCCCGGGTATTCTCTCCCTTTCCGTAAACCGGGATTTCCCGGTTATTCCGGATATTATTTATGGAGAGTGGGATCAGTTTTTCCGGGAACTGGTTGGGCCCGTAATTATTTGAACAGTTAGTAATGATCACCGGCAAATTATAAGTATTCTGATATGCCCTCACAAAATGGTCGGATGATGCTTTGGAGGCGCTGTACGGGGATCTGGGATCATAGCGGGTTGTTTCCGTGAAATAACCTCCGTGTTCCAGGGAACCATATACCTCGTCTGTTGAAATATGATAAAATACGCCCGCATCCTGATTCGCGCAGACGATTCTGAAGGCTTCAAGGAGGTTAACCGTTCCGACTATATTGGTTTGGATGAATTCCATGGGATTGGAAATGGAACGGTCGACATGAGATTCGGCGGCAAGGTGGATCACAGAATTGAATTTCTCCGATTGAAAGATCCGGTGGATGGAATCGCGGTCCGTTATATCCGCCTGTATGAAATGATAATTGGGCCGGACTTCGATATCGGCGAGATTTTCAAGATTGCCGGCATAGGTAAGCTTATCGAGGTTATAGATCTCATCTTCCGGATATTTGGTGACGAAGAGCCTGGTGACATGGGATCCGATAAATCCCGCCCCGCCGGTGATGAGAATTTTTGACATGGTATGAATTATTTTCGGATATATTCTTTGAAGGTGTTATGACCGTCGGCGTATAAGCGCGCCCTGGGAAGCTTCCTGAAATATTCATAAGTGACCTTCAATCCTTCCGTTCGGCCTACCCGCGGCTTCCACCCCAGAACTTTTTTGGCCACGGAGATATCCGGTTTTCGCCTCGCCGGGTCG
>DATDPY010000089.1:0-4015 GCA_035292565.1 Cyclobacteriaceae bacterium
TGTCATTTGGTATTGATTATGATCACGCGATGAACTTTGAAGAAATCGGGGAAAGGATGGGCCTTACGCGGGAAAGAGTGAGACAAATAAGGGAAAAGGCCCTGAAGAAGCTCAAATCTTCAACGAGACAGAAATTGTTACGCGAATTCTGCGCAAAATAAATCAAACAGGGGCATACAGCCCCTTTTTCATTTTATATTTTTCGATGACCGGGTTCCGGGTTAAATAATTCCATTTGTGTGGCATATAACCTGAATGAATTCCGGTGAAGTGGAGTTACTCCAAATTTCCTGATCGCAGCCCGGTGACCACGGGTTGGATAACCTACATTCCTTTCCCAACCGTATTCAGGATACTCCGGGACAAGCTTTCTCATCATTTCATCACGGTGGGTTTTCGCCAATATTGAAGCTGCTGCAATGGACATATACAATGCATCCCCTTTAACAAGGCACTGATGCGGGATGTTGCGGAAGGGATTGAACCGGTTACCATCGATGATCAGGAATTCCGGAACTGTCTTCAGCCCGCCAATAGCCCGATGCATGGCAAGCATAGTTGCCTGGAGAACATTCAGATGGTCGATTTCCAGGTTATCGGCCATTCCGATTCCATAATCGAGTGCGTCTTCAATGATTTCGGCCTTCAACTCTTCCCTGTGGACCCTCGACAGCTTTTTAGAATCATTCAGCCCCTCATTTCGATAACCTGCGCGGAGAATAACGGCAGCCGCGACAACGGGCCCTGCAAGGCATCCCCTGCCCGCCTCATCGACGCCTGCTTCTACACACCCTTTTTTATAAAATGGAATTAACATATGAATTAAAGGAAATCCACATCGATATTAAGCGGGTATTTCATCAGGTATTGAAGCGCTTTATCCGCAGGAAGGCCCTCGAACATCATTTCGAACAGCTTTTCTGTTATCGGCGCCCTGAAATTCAGGTGTTTCGTAAGGTATTTGGTGATGCGGACCGTATTGATACCTTCAGCAGTTTCATCCATCGTGTTGATAATATCATTTATCTTTTCACCCCTGGCCAGCCTGAATCCTACAGTATAATTACGGCTCAATTCACTGGTACAGGTCGTAACCAGGTCACCAACGCCGGCCAGACCCATAAATGCTTTAACATCTCCTCCCATCGCCCTGCCAAGATAGATCATTTCCACAAGTCCCCGGCTGATCAGCAAACCGCGGGCATTTTCACCAAGTTTTAATCCCGATATTGCTCCTGCTGCAATGGCGATAATATTCTTCAATACTCCTGCCAATTCAATTCCCACCAGGTCCGAACTACCATACACCTGGAATCTTTCGGACCGTAGCAGGCGTTGGCCTTCACTGATCACTTCATCGAAATCTGAAGCAATCACTGTAGCCGCCGGAAGATTTTCGGACAGCTCCCTGGCTATATTCGGGCCGGCCATGCACCCCACCCTCATCACCACGGATTCCTCGGTGATCACCTGGCTGATGGTATGCACCTGCCTCATGGTCATTTCCAGGTTATTCCGCGCCAGGTCATCCAGGTCAGCATCCACATCCAGTCCTTTGGTACCGTGAATCAGGATATGATATGGCCTGAGATGGACGGAAAGTATCTTCATCATTTCCCTGAAGGAAGCTGAAGGCACTACAGGGAAAATGATCTCGCAGCGCTCCGCCAGGGCTGACAGGTCGTTGGTTACCAGGATGGGGTCATTCAATCGCTGGCCGCAGCAAATCCTCTGACTGCTGATCTTCCTGACCGCGTCGGGATTCCTTCCATATAAAAATACTGGCGAGTTTCTTGACAATAAATTTGCAATAGCTGTCCCAAAGGTCCCGAGACCGATTACGCCGACCGGGTTTTCAGATGTATTTTTCGAGCCCATACCCATCAAGCCTGTTTCTGTAATAATATAATGTATTCAGGTCTTTCGTTGTAATGTTTCCCTCGCGGTCGATAATCAATGGCCTTCGCGTATGAAAAATGCCGACATTATGGATCCCGAACCGGATCAGTTCATCAATATCGTCAATCATCAGGTGATCGGAACTCTGGATCAGGCGCTTTTTCTCCATATCGAAAATGACTTGCCGGAGTTTACCGAAATTTTCCCTGAATTCCTGGTAACGAACGACAAGCTCCTCGGTTGGCAGGCGTAAAAAATTATATAAATCCAACCGGCTGTGTTTCTTTCTTAACATTTCGAATGCAATAAATGCGCAAAGGTGGCTTGCAAAGACTCTGGAATTGCTGTGAAATTCGCTGATGATCTTGTCGGCCAACTTTTTGGTATACTCGCTTTCCCTTTGTTTATCGACAGTAATTGCTCCGTGCAGTAAAAAATAATCCCTGATATCGATCACATTTCCGTTCCGGTCGAGACTCCTCCCTTCCTCATCCACATAATTCCCGAAAAGGTCCATGGCCTTGCCCATGGTTACGGAAATATTTGATCCGTGTAAAAAGAACCTGATCAGGTAGCTGAATATCTTGAATGAATTTGAATAACGGTCCGATTCAAGATAATAACGTTCCTGCCCTTTTTGTGCAAGGTAATCCCTGATCAACTGAACCGCCTCCAGGACAAATGTGTAGTTGATCACCACAGGCACAACAAATATTTTCTGTGGCTCGCTCCCATTCGAATTTACTATATTCATTCGCTGAGTTTCGATTGCCGTACCCAACAGTCCCAGCTTCAGCTTTTTTTCGATCATCCCCGATCGTGACCTGGTTCCCCCGGGAAAGAACAAACTATGACATCCTTTGCGGAGGGCAAGGCTTGAATAAGTTTTCAAAGTTTCCAGGTAGATCATGTTCTTCTTCCGCCTGTCGACCTTGTATGCACCGAGGCTGTTCATAAAATATGCGAAAATCGAAATATTGAACAGGTTCAGGCCCGCTCCGTAAATAAAGGGCGGCAGGCCAAGGGTATTGATTACCCAGCCAATGGTTACCGAATCGAGGTTGCTGAAATGGGTTGGAACCATGATGATCGTGCCAATCCGAGCCAGCTTTCTGACAGTTTCCGGGTAACCCCGGATGTGAATTTTATCCTGCAAAGTAAGCCGACCCTTGAACAGCCCCTTGATCCCACGAAACCTGGCAGCGTTCAGCAGCCTTGAAAATCCAAAGGTGACGATGGTACGTGTAAGACGGTATCTTGATTTTTTAAAATTCCCGGCAATCTCGTTAACATACCTCGTAACAATTTTTTGCAGAATATCACCCATCGCCTCAGTCAGTTCCTCCTTATCAGAAACGGATAAGCCCGCCATCCTTTTCCTGATCTTTTGCCAGAAGAGCATTTCATCATCCGGATCGATCTTCCACGGATTTTCTTTAACCCTCAGGATTTCCCTGAACATGGTCAGTTCGATCTCCTCCTTCAACTGTCCAGGGGTCGGGCGCTGGGATTTGATCGTCTCCACTGTCGACTTAATCACCTCATCGATAAATTCCTTGCGACTCCTGGCAAGCTTTACAACCGGCCACTCATCCGCCCCGGAAAGAACCGGATCATATTCTTTTTTCTGCTGATCGACCAGGATAATTGACATAAAAAAAATTTTCTTTTATAATAATTCCGTACCGGTTTCCTTTTGATAAAAATCCTTAACACTCCCTATGAACTTTAAGTCCCCGGCCTGCAGGCTAACGGGCCAGGCAACTCTGATTTCTGTTTGTACATATTTCACGCTTATCCCCGAACTTAAAGGATTAAAAGAATAAAGAATTTCACCTCCAGAGAAGTGTTTGCCCCCCGATAACGACATCAACCCGCTATAACTGAAGACCCTCACTCCAGCGGGATTTGACAAGATATAATCTGCGATCCTGTCCTTTTCGGGTACATCCCCCGGAATTACCGCATAATATAACAATGCCCTGGCATTTTTCCTTCCGATCATCGAATTTACATACACAACGAACTCCCTTATTCCCGTCGATTCTGCTTTAAAAGGGCAATGGAAAGATTGATTTGGAGCCACAAGGGCAAGGACATCCGTCCCGATCCATCC
>DATDPY010000090.1:0-5876 GCA_035292565.1 Cyclobacteriaceae bacterium
CCGGCCTACGTGTTTTTTAATTACTCTCATCCGCCCCTGTTGCAGCGCCTGGAAGCATTAAAAAAATATTGATGAGTTTCCTTCACTATCCTGCGGTTATTTCCTTTCATGTTTAAGGATGATCTGATCCATGTAAAAAAAAGTTTCCTGATCGCCTACCCGGTGATGCTGAGCCAACTCGGACAGGTTTCGGTAGGAATCGCAGACAGCATTATGGTTGGCAGGATCGGAAAGGAGCCACTTGCCGGCGCATCGCTGGGAAACAGCATTTTTGTTATATTCCTGACTTTCGGTATAGGAGTTGCATACGGGATCACCCCGCTTGTCGCCCAGGCCGATGGCGAAGGCAATCACCGGCGGATCATTAATATCCTTAAACACGGGGTTCTGGTGAATTCACTGGCAGCCGTCGCGTTATTATCCATATTGATTCCAATCAATTTCATGCTCGGGCATTTCAACCAGCCTGAAGAAGTAGTCGTCCTTACCCGGCCTTACCTGCTGATCATCTCCCTGTCGATTATCCCGTTCATGTTTTTCCAGTCATTCAAACAATTTACAGAAGGCCTTTCATTCACCAGGCAGTCGATGACGGTAACCATCATCGGGAACCTGATAAATATCGCGCTCAACTATATTCTCATATATGGAAAGCTGGGTTTTCCTTCCCTTGGGCTGACGGGTGCTGGCATTGCCACATTTATATCCCGGTTTTACATGGCCTTTGCCATGGGAGGTTATGTTTATTTCGGGATGCGGTTCAAAGTTTACCGCCAATATTTCAAATTCGGGGGTTATGACCGGCGATTGGTCAGGCAGATCTTAAGCATCGGCCTGCCGTCGGGAATGCAATTTGTTTTCGAAGTTGGGGCATTCAGCATGGCCGCCATCATGATGGGCTGGTTGGGAACAGTTTCGCTGGCGGCACACCAGATCGCCATCAACCTTTCGGCGCTGACCTATATGATGGCTACGGGCATTGCCACGGCCACAACGATAAGGGTTGGAAATCAATACGGCAGAAATGATATCCCCCTGATGCGCAGGATGGGATTTATCGGGTTCTCCATGGGTGGATTATTCATGAGCTTTAATGCTATTATCATGATCATCTTCCGGGAAAAGCTTCCCGCATTATATATCGGCGACCCGGAAGTGATCAGGATGGCGTCCTCCCTGATCCTGGTGGCAGCGCTTTTCCAGATCTCAGACGGCATCCAGGTAGTTGGATTGGGGGCTCTTCGCGGAATGTCCGACGTGAGGATCCCAACCCTGTTTACCCTGATCGCGTACTGGATCCTGGCCCTTCCAATCGGCTATATTACGGGGATACTTCTAAATATGGGACCGTTGGGAATATGGTGGGGTTTATGGGGAGGATTAACCACAGCTGCCGTATTATTGCTGTGGAGGTTTAACAGGATCAGCAAAAAACAAGATGGAATTTCATAAATTTATTGAGGTATTGATTCTGACTAAATGAACAACATTATTTTCTGGCGGAACTGGAACAAGGCGGACAGGATACCTGCGGCTGTTTTTTTCATTTTTCTGATTCTTGCAGCATTATACCTGATTTACGGATATTTCTACGGCCTTTCAAATATCATAGGATGGGAAATAAATAATGACCTCGTTCCGGTGGACTTTGATAATTTATTTTACGAGACCGGCTCGCTCAAGATCGGCATACCCATCGATCAATTCCTGATCTTCCAGTATTATGAAGGATCGACACTGAACATAAATCCGGTTTTCTGGAACATCTACCTGGCGTTTTTTGTGATAGCATTCAACCTCATCCTTGCAGTCTTATCCGGCATCCCCCGTTTCTGGTTTTATGGAACTATGGGCGCGTTTATCGGTTTTATTGTTTTAATGCAGCCCGATCATATCATGCTTTTCGGAAGTAATGATAAATCGGCCAGTATCCTCATCCTCAGCATATATTTATCCATAGGGTATATATTCAGGGAATTCAAGCCCGGGTATTCCATGGCTGCACGGTTTCTGATATTCCTCTCGGCGTCTGTCATTATGGGCGTCATCATATACATTTTCGCAGGTGTGCCGAATCCATTTTCATATCTGATGAGTTATGGAATTGCCGCTCCGATATTGGTTTCGGTTCTGTTTATTATTACCGTCTCCCACGAAATCATATTTGCTTTTTTGCTGATCGTTTCCGGTGCGTCGATGGAAGGCCGGAGGAACAGTGTACTGCATTTCACCCTGATGTCGGTGATCTACCTTGCCTATGTTTTCATCACCTTTCTGTTCAATACAAACAGGATAAGTTGGAACCTCGTCTATCTTAATCCGCTGGTCATACTTTGCATCTGCGTATTTGGGGGGATATGGTGGCTGAAACACAGGGAAAATCTTTATAAGGAAATTTTCTATTATCAACCCTCCGCTGCCCTGATATTTCTCGGTTTTGGGATCCTCACCTTGAGCACTTATGGGTTCATTCTTTCAGTCGGGAACGACCCGATCGCAGAAGCTTTTGAGGACACAATCATTTACGGTCAGCTTGGGTTTGGTATCATGTTCTATATTTATGTGATCGCCAATTTTGCCAACCTGATGTTCAAAGGCTACAACGTGATCCCCGTGGTTTACAGGAGCAAAACAATACCATTTTTCGTTTTAAGAGTTGGCGGCCTGGTCATTACCGGTTTTTTGTTATTCCAGTCGGGATTCTTCCCGTTTTTCCAGGCGAAAGCGGGATATTATAACCTCATAGGGGATTTATTCTGGGAGGAAGACAAGGCAGGACTTGCGGAGCAGTATTATATCAAGGGAAGTGAATTTGAGTACCAGAACCATCGCTCAAACTATGCATTGGCTTCGGTTTCCAGGATGAAGGGCAACAAGGCGGAAGAAATTTATTACCTGGAAAATGCCAACCTGAAAAAGCCTTCGCCATACGCATATATCAATATCAGCAATATCTTCCTGTCCAATGGCCAGTATTTCGACGGACTTTTCAAATTAAGCGAGGGATATAAAAAATTTCCAGAATCGTCGAGGGTGAACAATAATCTCGGGTACTTTTACAGCAAGACCGATATTTACGATTCCGCGTATTACTTTTTCAACCAGGCCAAGAATATCAATCCGCGGTTGCCGGAGGTCAGGTCGAATGGATATGCCTTAATATCCCGGGCAAAAGTATCGATCGATTTCGATTCCATTGTTTCTGAACTGGGTGATCCCGTAACAATTGCGGGCCGTGCGAACATCATTGCCCTGGCCAATGACTATGGCATTAGCCTGGATTATGATCCCATTCTGCCGGTTCCCGACAGCATGATCAGGCCCGAAGAATTTGCATACCTTTATAATTCCTGCCTTGATAAAATCGAAGAGGGGGACACTTCCTTGTTTTCCCATATTCTGACCATTGCAGATAAACTTGATAATACTTATTACGACAACCAGCTCAGAATAATATCCGCGCTTGGATTTTATCATAACCACCAGGTGAGGAAGGCGTTCATGATATTGGATGATGCGGCTTCGGCCTCATTTTTCAACGGGAAATTTGATATCGTGGCCGCCCGGCTTTACCTGGCCTCCGGTGCCCCACGATCGGCAGTTGTACAATTCGAAAAAGTGACACCGCTGCATGATCCCTACGACAGGCTTTATTATGGAATTTCACTCCTGGCATCAGGAAAACTCGACAGTTCTGCCACAATTTTAAGAAACCTGCTGGGTTCGCCTGACCAGGATATACGGAATGCGGCAGGCGAGTACCTGAAGCTCTATTTTCCCCAGACACCTGAAGATACCATCGGGGATGAATTTAAATACAACCAGTTCCACTATGGATTAAAAAAATACAGTGACGCCTCATTTGATGGATTCCTTCAATCGATTCAAAGCCCGGCGATCAGGGACCTGGCCAGGTTGGAAAAGGCATCAGCTCTCATTGGGTCAGGGAAGTATGATGAAGCAGGGGGACTAATGGCTAAACTCGAAAACCCACACCCGGAGAGCGGATTGCTGAAATCATTTAAAAATATGGTAGAAACCATTTTCTGGATCAGGAAATACGGCAATACTGCAGAAGCAACCAGTATGGATTTTATTAATGCCCCGGTAAATGATCCTGATTTTCTCCCCAATATGCTGAAGAATGCCTGTATTGCTGCATCCAGGAAGGATACTTTGGCGGCAGATAATTATTACGAAATACTTGCAGGGTGGGACCCATTCTTTGAGGAGGGGATTCTGGGCGCATTCGAATATTTTAAAGAAAGGGAAAAAGGCGGCCTGAAGGCATATTCCATTTTGTATGATGCCCTCGAGCTAAATCCCTATTCCATTCCCCTAAACCGGGAATTTGTTTTTCAGTGCATCAGGTTAAATCTTCTGGATTATGCAAGGAATAGCATTTCCCTGCTCAGGGAATCTATGGATGCTGGAGAGTTTGCCGTATTCGAGCAGGAATTAAGCCTCCGCACCAAAGCGAATCTCGATGCATATAACCGTTGGGGACAGTAGGCGAAAAACAGGTCATTTTGCCTGTAATCAAATCATTTTCCCGTTTATATAAATTGCATTCCCGTTCACCTGATTCCTGATTTATTTTATATATTCAATTATAGTCCGAAATTTTTTGCGTTTTTTAGCATCTAAAATATTTCGATGAGCCTTGTTATTCAAACGGAAGGGATTTCCAAATTCTACAAGATGGGAAGTGAGGTTATTCATGCCCTTCAGTCGATCACCATTGCAATTAAAAGGGGAGAATACGCGGCTTTTATGGGCCCTTCAGGATCCGGAAAATCCACATTAATGAACATCATTGGCTGCCTCGACAGCCCAAACAATGGCACCTATGTCCTAAACAATAAAAATGTTAGTGATCTGTCGGAAAATGAGCTTGCTGAGATCCGGAATAAGGAGATCGGATTTGTGTTCCAGACCTTTAATCTTCTTCCCAGGGCCACATCGCTTGAGAATGTCGCACTGCCGCTGATTTACGCGGGGATCGGTAAATCTGAACGTGAGGAAAGAGCCCAAAAAGCACTTGAGAATGTCGGTTTAGGTGACAGATCGGGTCACAAGCCCAATGAATTATCGGGCGGACAGCGCCAGAGAGTTGCCATTGCCCGTGCGCTGATCAACAACCCCAGCATCATCCTCGCTGATGAACCAACCGGTAATCTTGATTCAAAAACCTCCCACGATATCATGGACCTGTTCCAGGAACTGCATAACAAAGGTAACACGATCATCATGGTTACCCACGAAGATGACATTGCCCATTGCGCACACAGGATCGTAAGGCTGCGCGACGGCCTGATCGAATCTGACAATCCGAATACCGCCATCCGCCATTGGGCGGTTATGCCTGCCTGAATCTCTTTTGGTGTATCTTTATCATAAAAGAATCATGGATGCGTTGTGCATCCGGTTAATTCCGGCATTCATATGAAAATATATACTAAAACAGGTGACAGGGGATTGACATCCCTTCTTGGGGGAGACCGGGTACTTAAATCGGATATCAGGATCGAAGCTTATGGCACTATTGATGAGTTGAATTCCTATTTGGGGCTGGTTGCATCTCAAGCCGAACTTGGTGATTTCAAAGATATCCTGAAAGGCATACAGGATAATCTGTTCGTCATCGGTGCAGAGCTTGCGGGAGGAGATGGATCGGTAAAGACCAATATCCCAAAGGTGGAAGAAACTGAAATCCACCTTTTGGAAAAAAGCATAGACCGTATGGAGGCAGATCTCAAACCGATCAGGGAATTTATCCTTCCCGGCGGTCATCCGGTAGTTGCCCATTGTCATATCGCAAGGTGTATATGCCGGCGGGCGGAAAGAAATACGGTGGCGCTTGCCCAGGTACAACC
>DATDPY010000091.1:0-2650 GCA_035292565.1 Cyclobacteriaceae bacterium
GGTTCCGTATCCGGCATGTACGGGCTGGCTTCACCGATTCATCCCGGGCTGGACAAACTCCCAGCTTAATGAAAGCCTGAAACTGGTCAGGGAATTCATGCAGCCTAACTGGGACATTCATCCGGAAATGATCAGTCATACCCGGGTGGTCGACATCAAAACCGGGCTTCCATTCCCTTATGCAACTCCTGAATACATGGAAAACTGGGAATGGAGCCAGAAAAAATCCGCGGACGAGCTGGGATCTTATATAGCTTACGCACTAAAAATCCTGAAAGAGGCAGGTTTGAATTGCGAAGGGATGACTACTCCGGGGGGATTCGGAAGCAGGAATATGGATAACCTCGCTCGCGGGACTCTTGAAGCTGCAAGGGATGTATATAAAACCGAAGTCCCCCACTTTTTCAGGGATGTGATCACCGAGCCCGGACTGAGTGTTGAGCCGCAATTGTTCCATGTATCCGGAATAGGCAACGACGATCCAAGGTGTTCCGTACATATTATCGGATGCACAGACGATTGGTTCGGCGGATGGGACGGTCTTACACCCGGCAGTGCCGATAAGTTTATCACAAAAGATCTTTCCGGCGGAAGAATGGTTGAGGTAATTGACAAAAATGAGCCTGCCATTATGGTCTGTCATTGGCCGGGTATTTATTTTAATGGTGAGAAAACCGGGTTTAGCATATTGAAAGAAGTGAATGCCAGGCTGTTGAAAAAATATAATAATCTATTCTGGATGAAACTGAGTGAGATCGCCAGGTACTGGGCCGTCAAAAAGCTTTCCTCACATGAATATACCCGTTCATCAGTAAAAATCAATACGCCATTCTCCACGAAGTGGTTTACATTTTCCGTTCCAGGAAAAGCCCGGGAAATCAAACTTACCAACAAAACCGGAACCTCCAAATTAGAGATTGTAAAAGACCCATTATCACTTGACAGCAACAGGTTCGCTATAAATAAAAATGAAACCTTTCTTTGCATTGACCTGCCAAGGGGTCAAACATTACTTGAAATTCATTGAACATTCCCTCAGGATATTTTTATATTTTTCATAAAACATGATTAATATCCATAATTCTGAAAGCCTATCGCTTTAATTTTGAAACAGGGCATGCGTGATGAATTTTAATTTCCTTGAAAATTTTTTAGGAACAGCCTCCCTGGCTGCGTTGATGCTGCTATACTCGTGCGATAAAAATAATGAAACGCCTGACCTCCCGGCTATATCGGTTCCCTGGTTCAGCATTGACGAAGGAGACGTTGATCATCGAACCTCCGAAATTGAAATTGAGTTGTCACACGCGTCCGCAAACACTATCCAACTTACGTGGTCGACACAGGATTCTTCGGCCCATGCGGGCGTGGATTACGTGGAGGTAACCGGCGCCACAGTTACTTTTGAGCCCGGGGAAACCTCAAAATTAATCCGGGTCGAAATCCTGTCAGATACGATCATGGAATTTACAGAGCATTTCATCGTCGCATTTGAAGCAGATGATCATGCCGAACTTACCTTCCCAAACACGATTATTACCATTCAGGATACAGATCGGAAAAATACACAGGTGAAATCCGATGGGTATGATGTCCAAAAAGATTATCCCGGATTTAAAGTCGAATGGGAAGATAATTTTGACGGAAGTAAGCTGAATGATGCGGATTGGAATTATGAATTAGGCGGAGGCGGTTGGGGCAATAATGAACTGGAGATCTATACGAGTGATCCTCAAAATGTTTATGCCGAAAATGGGATCCTGACAATCAGGGCGATCGATGAAGGTTCAAAGTATACTTCTGCACGATTAACCACCCAGAATAAGCGTGTTTTTAAATTCGGATTAATTGAAATAAAGGCAAAACTTCCAGAAGGACAGGGGATCTGGCCTGCGCTATGGATGCTTGGCACAAATATCTCTTCCATTGGTTGGCCCGGATGCGGTGAAATTGATATTATGGAACTTGTAGGCCATCTGCCGGGACAGGTTCATGGAACTGCTCATTATAATTCGAATGGACATCAATATAGCGGAAATAGTTATGCTCTTGGAATCCCGGATACCTTCTCTAAAAAATATCATGTCTTCAGTATTCTCTGGGAAAATGACAGGATTGCGTGGTATGTCGATTACCAATTATTTTATGAGATCACCAGCGAAATGACCGGGTCATCCTGGCCGTTTAACAATTCATTTTTCTTTATTTTCAATTTAGCTGTGGGAGGAAACTGGCCGGGATATCCGGATGAAACCACTATCTTTCCCCAATCCATGCTGATCGACTATATTAGAGTATATAAGCCTGAATAGTAAATCGGAACCGGCTGGATTTAAATCATTCGCCGGAAATACATTATAAAGTTCTTGACTTCGACTAATATAATATCGGTCCATTTTGAGTAACTTGCTTTATATTTTTATCATTGCATTTTGAATTCACATTACCCGAAAAAGGAGGATTTTTATGCCCAGGACAAAAAAAGTGACACCAAAAGTCAGGATTGAAGATGACCGGACTGGCGTTGAAAACGAAACACTGAAAAGAGCATTCCTCGATAACCTGTTTTACATCCAGGGAAAACATCCGTCGAATGCAACCCGGAACGACTACTACATGGCACTTGCATATACGATCCGTGACCGCCTGT
>DATDPY010000092.1:0-8826 GCA_035292565.1 Cyclobacteriaceae bacterium
ACTACCTTGGCGCCTGCATTTTTCGATGCTTTTTCAATCCCGCTGACGGAATAACATTTTGCCCAATTATCGCAGGTATGATCGAATACATAAACATCCTTAGCGCCGGCATCAAAGCAATGCCTGACTATCCTGGACACAAGTACGGGATTGGTGTCCCCGGCCCGGCTCGGGTCGGAGTCCCATCCGATATTCGGCTTGATGACAACTGAATTTCCTTTTTTTACAAATTGTTGCATGCCGCCAAAGGAAGCGATCGCCTGGTCGAACATGGCATCCGGTTCGCCTCCCCTCACCGCCACGAGGTCCCAGGGAAGCGGGGCCGGAGGCTGGCTGTATCCATAGGACTTATTGATATGGATTATACCCATGGAAGCAACTCCTGCAGCCAGGCCAGCTTTAAAGCCTTGTCTGATAAATCCGCGCCTGTTCATAATTGATTTTAAAGCACCAGGCTAAAATATTGCGTTTATTCAGTAAAAAACATGACAAAACTCAGCAAAAGCGCCGGTGCCTGTGCTAATGAGCCTCAATATCGAAACACTTTGATGCCCCATGTTGAAAAATCATGCTCAATCGTTTACTTTTAATACCGGAACTTTTATCGTTCACCTTAAAATTTTTACCAATGAATAGAACCAGAAGGGACTTTTTATCCAAATCAGGAAAAATAATTGCCGGTGCGAGCCTGATCCCGACAATAACGCCATTTTCTATATCTGCCGGAGGAAAGATCAGCGCCAACGAGAAGGTGATTGTCGGACTGATCGGATGCAATGGAATGGGATTTGAAGACCTCAAGAATTTCTTGAAAATTCCCGGGGTTGAATGTGCGGCTCTTTGCGACGTTGACCAGGGTGTCTTGGACCGTCGGAATGCCGATCTTGCAAAGTTAGGCGGGAAGAAAGCGGAATTGTTCAACGACTACAGGAAGCTCATTGACAGAAAGGATATCGATGTGGTGATTATAGGATCACCGGATCATTGGCATTGTTTGCCGTTGGTAAATTCCTGTGAGGCCGGTAAAGATATTTACTGTGAAAAACCACTGGCCAATTCCATACAGGAATGTGATATTATGGAAAAAGCCGCGCAAAAATATAACCGGGTCGTACAGGTAGGTCAATGGCAGCGAAGCGGTCCGCACTGGAAGAATGCTATTGATTATGTTTATTCAGGGCAGTTGGGAAAAATCCGCACCGTAAAAACATGGGCATATCAGGGGTGGATGAAACCGGTACCGGTATTGGCTGACGAACCGGCTCCGCAAGGAGTTGATTACGATTTCTGGCTCGGACCTGCTACCCAAAGACCTTTTAACAGGAACCGGTTTCATTTCAACTTCAGATGGTTCTGGGACTATGCCGGCGGACTCATGACCGACTGGGGTGTGCATATCATAGATTTTGGTTTATTGGGAATGAAAGCCACTACTCCCGTATCCGTAATGGCATCCGGCGGGAAATTTGCCTATCCCGACGATGCATCCGAGACGCCGGATACGCTGCAAGCTATTTACGAATTCGATGGATTCACCATGATCTGGGAGCATGCAACAGGCATAAACGGCGGACCATTTGGAAGGGATCACGGGGTTGCCTATATCGGGAACAACGGCACCCTTGTTGTAGACAGGGGGGGATGGGAAGTAATCCCTGAAAAGGAAAATGGCAAACCGAAAATCGAGGCGATTCCTGTTCAGCGCGGACCGGGAGGGGATCTGGAATTGCATGTGCGGAATTTTATCGACTGTATTAAGTCCCGCAATAAACCTGCAGCAGATATTTCCGTTGCTGCGAATACGGCAAGAGTGGCGCACATGGGAAATATTGCGTTTAAAACAGGGAGAAAAATTTATTGGGATAAGAGCAGCAATCAATTTAGCAACGATCAGAAAGCCAATGAGCTGATCAAGGCAAATTACCGGAGTCCCTGGAAATTTCCGGTAGTATAATTCCCGAGCATTCGGAATATGCTGTAAGCTTTGGGCAATGGAATATTGTCCAGAAGAAATTCAGGCGTGTGCGGCCATGAATTTTTGAAGCCGGAATATATTTAATCCATAAAATGGAGCGCAGGTATAGTTACATTCCCGGATAGCTAAAACATCATTCGTGGTAAAGCCGGTCAACAAAGTTGGATTTTATACTGCCGCGGCCATAGTAATAGCGAACATGATCGGCACGGGAGTATTCACCAGCCTTGGATTCCAGATAGTCGAATTGAAATCGGTCTTTGCGTTGCTTTCGCTTTGGATTGTCGGAGGCCTGATTGCTTTTTGCGGAGCCCTCACGTATGGTGAACTGGCATCAGCAATTCCCCGATCGGGCGGTGAATATCATTTCCTTTCAAAACTGTATCATCCCCTGGCAGGATTTATTGCCGGATGGATATCTCTATTAGTCGGATTCTCGGCGCCGGTTGCGCTGGCAAGCATGGCCCTGGCATCCTATTTTGAGTCTTTATCAGGTTTCCGGAATCAGGTAATGCTGGCTGCAGCAATAGTCATACTGATATCCACGGTCCATTCCTTCAATATCAGGATTGGCAGCCGGTTTCAAAAGATAGTTACTCTTTTGAAGATAATCTTGATCTTGTTCTTCGTATTTGCAGGGCTGTCGGTCGGAGATCCCCAGCCATTTTCCCTGATGCCTGTGGCAGAGGACTGGAAGGATGTTTTCAGCCCGGCATTTGCAGTTTCCCTGATCTATGTTTCCTATTCATTCTCCGGATGGAATGCAGCCGTTTATGTTACCGATGAAATCGATTCTCCGGAAAGAAACATACCCAGGTCGCTCATGACAGGGACACTGGTGGTTACACTCCTGTATTTTCTGTTAAACCTTGTATTTATTTATACAAGTCCTATGCCGGAACTTGAAGGCAAGATTGAGGTGGGATTTATATCGGCGGTCCACATTTTCGGGGAATCCGGCGGAAAGGTAATGGCTGGTTTGATCGTAATCCTGCTGGTTTCTACTATTAGTGCAATGGTGTGGATTGGACCCAGGGTAACCGTCGTGATTGGAGAAGATTATTCATTATTTGGCATACTTTCAAAGCGAAATAAGATGCAGGTTCCGGTGGTGGCGATATGGTTCCAGGCACTGATTACACTGGTCCTCATCATTACTTCCACGTTTGAGAAGGTGCTGGTATATTCCGGGTTTATTCTTAATTTCTTCACCCTGATGAGTGTGGCGGGAATATTCATTCTGCGCCGGAAGAAAAGTATTCTACCCGGACCGGTCCGGACGCCTGGTTACCCGGTTACGCCTGCCATCTTCATAATTCTCAGCTTATGGACATTGATCTATCTGGTAATGGACCGGCCGCTAGAATCGCTTACAGGATTAATGACAATTTTAGCCGGTGTGATTTTATATTTTGTAAGCAGGAGGTTCCAATTAAGTCATAAATATGATAAAAATCCAAAATCATAATGTAAAAGAACATTGCAATTGCGCCGGGCCGGGAAAGATCACTGCAACCGTTGTGAGTTTAATGCTCTTTTTATCCCTGACCGCCGCTGAAGCTCAGGAATTTACTGCCGATTACAGCCCGATCAGCGGTTTGATCAGGTTTATGGAATCCCCCGAAAGAGAGGCGTGGCAGAAGCCCGACGATGTGATCTCTCTTTTTGGTGATATTGAAGGCCTGACCATCATGGACCTTGGGTCAGGCTCGGGGTATTTTACATTAAGGATGGCCCAAAAAGCAGGGAAGGTGATTGCAGGCGATGTTGATGAGCGATACCTCAGCTATATCAACGAAAAACTGAATAAACGGGAAAATTCGAATCTTCGCGGTAAAATAGAATTAAGAAAGATCCCTTATGATAATCCGGGACTTAAAGAAGGCGAGGCGGATGGAATCCTTGTCGTTAATACCTTTCACCATATGGAAAATCGTATCGTTTATTTCAAGAATGCATTGAAAGGATTAAAGCCGGGAGGAATAATTATTATTGTCGATTATATAAAAGGAATATCATTTGGACCTTCAGATGAGCATAAGATTGAAATGGCAGAAGCTCTGGGTGAATTAAAGCAGGTCGGGTTTTCAGAAATCACAACAAATTCCCAAATGTTGAAATATCAATTTATTATTCTTTGCCAGAAGTGACCCTGTTTAACTTCAATACTACTTTCATGATCAATAGGAGTTAATCTTAATTAAACTCGCAATTTTCAACTGGAATTTCTATCTTCGTGCGATAATTTTTTCACTCTGCAAACTGAATTTTTTAATATAATAATCGGTGAATCCCGGAAAGTCAGCAATTATCATAGGATCAGGCGTGGGAGGCATTGCGACTTCCATTTTTCTTGCGCAGAAAGGATATAATGTCAGTGTATTTGAAAAGAACCTGCGTCCCGGAGGCCGTTGCGGGCAGATCGTAAGGGACGGTCATCGGTTCGATATCGGCGCTTCGATATTATTAATGCCCGGGCTGTACCGGCAGGTTTTCGGATCCCTGGGCGTGGATTTTGATCGCTCCCTCGAAGCCATGCCGGTGGATACTCTGTATAAGCTCTTTTTCGATGATGGAACCCATATCGAGATAACTACGGATTTATCAAGAATGGAGGATAAAATGGAGTTAATTGAAAAAGGGAGCTATATGAAGTTAAGATCTTATGTATCAATAGGATATAGACTCTATAAATTGGCTTTTAATAAATTGCTGGGCAGAAATTTCACCCGGGCAACCCAATTTATTAATCTGGGCAATTTACTTCTTCTTTTCCGGCTGAAAGCCTTTATTAATCACTCTAAATATGTCAGGAAATTTTTCCGGCACAGGAACCTGAATGTGGCATTCACATTCCAGAACATCTATGTCGGCCAGAGCCCTTACCAGGCCCCTGCCTTATTCTCCATGTTGCCTGCCATTGAACTTACGGAAGGATCGGCATTTTTAAAAGGCGGGATGCATGGCATTGTGACGCAGCTTATGAAAATGGCCGGGGAACTGGGAGTCGAATTCCACTTTGGAAGAGAGGTAGAAAGGATCGGGACAAAAAACGGAATGGCGACAGGAGTAATTTTGGCAGATAAAAAGGAAATTAAAGCTAACGTGATCGTAGCGAATGCCGACCTGCCCTATGTTTACAGGGAACTGCTTCCCGATAAAAAGAAGGCCTCACAGATCGAAAAAAAGAATTATTCATGTTCCGCTTTCGTATTCCACTGGGGTCTGGACATGACATTCCCCCAGCTTGATCTTCACAATGTTTTCTTTTCAGGAGATTACCGGAAAAACCTTGACAGGATCTTCAAGTCTAATTCGTTGGGAGATCATCCGGATTTTTATATTTATTCCCCCTGCAGGTACGACGTAACAGCAGCGCCACAGGGCCAGGATTCAATATCCGTTATCATTCCAGCAGGTAATATCAACCGGAAAATAAATCAGAATTGGGAATCGCTCGAAGCAAATGCCAGGTCAGCCGTGATATCCAGGTTAAAGATGTCGGGAATTGATATTAAAGACCATATTAAATTTGAAATATCGATCCCGCCCACATCATGGGAAAATCAGTTGAATGTTACACGGGGTGCGGTATTCGGCAGTCTTAGTCATAACATCATGCAGATGGGCTATTTCAGGCCCCATAACCGGCATGATCGACATAAGAACCTCTATTTCGTTGGAGGGAGCACACACCCGGGCGGCGGTATACCCCTGGTATTGCTTTCGGCCAAACTGGTCTCAGAAAGAATTATGAAGGAGAACTGAAAATGAATAAATTTTTGCAAACGGAAAGAAGCACATTTCGTTAATACAGATTAAGGTCAATATATCAGGATAAAACCATTTTTTGAATAAACCGGAATATTTTATGAATGACACCCGGGAGATTTTTTTAGATAAACTGGAATCCATCGATTTTAAGGAAATTGATAAACATCCGAATATCCTAATCGCTGCCAGGTTCTGGGAGGAAGAGCGGTATTACGCTGCGAAGACCTGCTATAAATTCATGAGATCGGTCGATGATATGATCGATGATCATAAATCCGCATACAACCAGATCGGGAAAAATGACCAGTTTAAATTTGAAGAAGCCGTTATTCAATGGATACTTAATATCAGGAACCGCCTGGAAAACCCCGATACCGGCGATGAGTTTTCAAATACAATTCAGAAATTCGGGATCCCTCTATGGCCTTTTGAAGATTTTGCCAGGTCGATGGTATATGATATTCACCATGACGGGTTTAGAAATCTGAGCGCATTTCTCGAATATTCACAGGGGGCTTCCGTTGCTCCTGCATCAGTCTTTGTCCATCTATGCGGAATCTCCGACAATAGCGGTGGTTACCTTGAACCCGAATTTGATGTGAGGGAAGCGGCAACACCCTGCGCTATGTTCAGTTACCTTGTTCATATTATCCGTGATTTTCAGAAAGACCAGCTTGCCAACCTGAACTACTTCGCCGACGAAGAAATGGAAAGGAATGGCTTGACCAGGAAAGACCTGAGGAATATGGCTCTGGATGCAACTGTGAATAATGGATTCAGAGCAATGATTTCCGGATATTATTTGCTTGCAGATGATTACCGAAAAAAGACTCAAGAAATGATCAGAAAGATCAGTCCCCTCATGAAACCACGATACCAGCTTAGCCTCGACATTATATTCAGCCTTTACCTCATGGTTTTCGAAAGGATTGACATAAAACGGGGCAATTTCACGAAGGAAGAGCTGGAACCTTCTGCTGAGGAGATCAGGGCGAGGGTACAAAAAACAATCCTGGAATTCCAGCCGGCTCAGCGGCTGATGAAACTGACTATGGAATAAAATCGATGAATATCCGTCAGGCATTCCGGTCCTATTTTTCCCAAAATGATTTTTCTTGAATAACCGGAAATAAAAGCTATATTGTCATCCGATATTCGATCCCAGGTCTCAGCGCATCCCACTTGGATCAGACTCTATGATTGAAAAGGCCTTATTAGTCATTTTAATATTGGTCTTCCCGGGCCTGGTCATTTATTTCAAATCAAGATCAAAGATCAAACAGTGGCTCTGCCCGATCGTTGCGTGCTATCTCGCCAGTATCATCATAGTCAATTTTCACGGAATATCATTTATTGTAAAAAACGAGCTGTAATGCTGAGCAACCTACTCTTGTTGTTGATAATTCTGCTCTTCCCCGCGCTTGCATTGTTCCTGGAAAGAAGGTCACGTTTCGTTGAATGGATCAGTCCAGTTGCACTCTGTTACCTGGCCGGAATAATTATGGGCAACCTTCCGCTGTATACTCCCAATGCACAACTTCTGGAATATATAACAAATGGCTCCGTCGGCATTGCAATTCCTATCATGTTGTTCAATTCAAAGCTTTCCGAGTGGATCCGTTATTCAGGGAAAATGCTGTTCTCCTATTTGTTATGTTGTGTCGGCGCGATAATAAGCGCTGTTATTTTTTTTGTATTATTTAAGGCCAATCTGCCGAAAGCCGCGGAAACTGCCGGAATGCTGGTTGGGGTATATGTAGGCGGCACAGTAAACATGAGCGCTATTGGTATAGCCATGGATGTCGACAACGAGATTTTTATTCTATTGAACAGTTCAGACACCATTATTGGCGCAGTCTATTTTGCATTTCTCATTACCATTGGGAAAAAAATACTCGGATTCTTCCTTCCGGATTTTGTACCTGACAAGGTTAGCGAGACTGGCGCCGTCAGGGAAATGGCATCGCAGAAGATCTCACTTAAACTATTATATAACGCTATCATACTAATCATCATTGCATTAGGCCTATTGGGACTTGCAATTTCCATAACGACGGTCATCACGGGGAAAATGGAATTTCCATGGATACTCCTTATTCTGACTTCCTGCGGTATAGGAGTCTCGTTCATTAAGGGGATCAGGGAAATTAAGGGATCCTATGATATTGCAAACTATTTTTTACTGATATTTGCCATTGCGATCGGCGCCCAGGCCAATGTGCACCAGCTTATTGTGAAAAGTCCGGTTATATTTTTCTATGTCAATTTTGTAATGTGGCTTGCCATTCTGATCCATTTCATTCTTGCAGCCATTTTTCGAATTGACAGGGATACGGTAATTATCACTTCCACGGCCGGAATTTTCAGTGTGCCCTTCATCGGGGTTGTGGCAAAAGCCATTAAGAATGATCATGTAATCGCTCCGGGAATAGCCATGGGATTACTTGGATATGCGATCGGAAATTACATGGGCATCGGGCTGGCGATGTTGTTAAGATGATAAAGCACCAGTCATACTTATCGAAGTTTTAATATAAAGAGCGTAATTGAATTAGTAAGCTGAGAGTTGCATGATTAAATTCAGTTCAGAATGAATCCAAATTAATTTTTTAATCAAATGAATTATAAAAAATCATTGTTTAGTTCTGCTGTCGATAAAGAGAGGGGAACCCTGAGGAATGAAACAAAAAACTCATTGGACCGTCGTACTTTTATAAAACAATCTTTCATCATTTCGGCGGGTGTAATCACCTCAACTGGTATGGCGGCTTCGAAAACAGTGAAAAGCCCCGAAGCTGGCAATATTAAAATAACGGACCTAAGGTGTGCCATAATTGGAAAAAGTCCTGTGGTCCGGATAACCACGGATTCGGGGATCAGCGGCTACGGGCAGGCGGAAGAAACAAAACCATATCTGAAACCATTTGTTCTCTTTTACAAAGACTACCTGGTCGGTGAGGACCCGACAAATGTGGAGAGGGTCATGATGAAGATCCGAAGGATGGGGAGTTACAAGCCCTGGGGAAGTGCAGTAAGCGCCATTGAGATCGCACTCTGGGATATTGCAGGAAAAGCGG
>DATDPY010000093.1:0-14743 GCA_035292565.1 Cyclobacteriaceae bacterium
ATGAAGAATCTCCGAGCATTTTTCTCTATCCAGACATGTTCCAGCTTTCATATTCGAATTTCCTTTAAGGAAAATATTATTTTCGATATCCCATTATATCCGCGTAACATTTAAGTTTCTCCCTGAGAAGCAGCCTTGCCCTATGCAGCCGGGATCTTACCGTGCCCAAAGGAATATCGAGGATTATCGACATTTCCCCATATGTGAATCCTTCCAGATCCCGTAAAATAATTACCGTTCTGAAATCAAGATCGAGCGAACTTAAGGCATTGCTGACTTCATCCCCGATCAAATCCCTGACTGCTTCCACCCTCAGGTCGGTTAAGGCAGGAAGCGGGATCTCCTCCGTGTTGTAAAATGATTCCACCTGTTCATAATCGATCTTCGACGGTTCCTTGCTCTTTTTCCGGTATTCATTGATGAAGTTATTCTTCAGAATTCTAAACAGCCAGGCCTTTGCATTAGTTCCCTTCTGGAAGGATTCGATAAACCGGAAGGATCTTAAATAGGTTTCCTGTACGAGGTCCTTGGCATCGTCCTCGCTAACAGCGATATGGCAGGCAAAATTATAAATTGAATGTATATGAGGCAGGAACTCTTTTTCAAAGATCATCAGCTTTTTCCGGGCAGAATAATGGTATGGAGGGCTGGATTTCATTAATACCAAAGTTAGGTAATATTGTTTTTTATTAAAACACGATACTATGCCGGCTTACTGTATTTAACATTTCCGCACTGGCAGAACCTGGTAATCAATCCGGGATTAAGGTCGGATTATCCTGTAATTCTTGAACCCGCCAATCATCCTGCCGTTCAGGAAATTCTGTTCAATAAAAGTGAGAAGCCTGTATTTGAGATTTTCGTGGTTATATTTCATCCTTTTGGGGTCAATCCTGCCCGAATACTGAAGTTTATCAGCCCAATTAAATCCGGCAATCCAATCCTCCATCACCTTTGGCACCGTTTCATTGAACAATTGAAGCCGATCGAGGGGCCCATAATCAAAATACTGCTTTTCGTGTTCGTATTCCTGTTCCGCTTTCTCCCGGCCCCTGTGTATCGCTGCAAATGTTTTTCTTTTTTTCTGCATAAAATCCGGGGGACGAACCCACCCATAATGATATATGCAGGCGTCGATAAGGGCGACCTTCAGTTTGTATGTCCCGTGATGGACCCTGTAATTTATTCCATCGAAATCCGGAATCCGCCGAAACGACTGGGCCGATTCCCATGAATGAATATCGGGCAGATTCCTGATGATCCTGATTTCCCGGGGATACCAAACATGGGATTTGTGATAGTGCCAGTAATCGCCCCAGAAATGCTTGTACTCGAAAAGCATTCCCTCCACTTCACTTTCATGCAAATAGCGCTTGCAGGCATCGGCCACGGTTGCAAGATATTTTTCATGGAGGACTTCATCACTCTGAAGGTAGATCAGCCAGTCCCCGGAGCATGCATTCTTTGCAATATCAGTCTGATGGGCATGTTCCATTCCCCGGGGAAATTTCTCCAGGTCCCAAACCGTATCGATGATCTTTATCTTTGGTGAATTAAGGCTTTCAATTTCGTCCCGCGTACGATCATTCTCATCATTATCGCCCAGCGCCACCACAAATTCATCAACGATATCCAGCACCGAAGCAATCGACTGTTTTACCGGATAATATAGCTTGGTGGCGTTCTTAACAAAAGTAAATCCACTTAATTTCATCGGCCTTCCTGTTGTTTCGATTAATATAAAACGGTCGGATTATTTCTAACCTTCCCTGTTCATCACTTCATTAATTACCCGGTAATAATTCTCGCCTTGAATATCGATCATAAAATTACCTGTCGCTTTTTTCCCGGCGTTCAACCCGAGTCTTTTTATTTTGTTACTGTCAAAAGATAATTCTATCATGGCTGTCCCTGCCGCCCGGGTATCGAAGTTGCTGATTAATATACCGCAATCTTCCGTAACGAACTCGGTGCATCCACCGCTCCCGGCAAAGCATATGGTGGGTATTCCAAGGTATCCGCATTCAAGCATCGCCCGCGGGAAGGTATCCTCTCTTGAAGATAGGTAATAAATGTCGAACACGTTAAAAATACTGTAGGGGTCGCTGGATTCTCCCAGGAAATACACTGAACTTTCAAGCCCGAGGGACCTGATCCTTTCACGAACAAGCTTCTCTTTTCCGCGACCGAACCTTCCTATCCAGAGAAACAATATATTGCCGGCTTTGCGTGTATTGTGAACGTAATCCGCCGTATCGATGAACAGATCGTAACCTTTAATGCGGTCGACCATCCCTGCGGCGCCAACGATCATATGCCCCCGTGGTAATTTTAATTGATTCAGCATTTTCTCCTTCGGCACTGCGGCTTCCTCCGGTGGTTTTATTGCCCCGTATATCACCGATATCCGCCGGCTCGGCACATCATAGCTTGTGACCAGATTTTCCATTGCCGCCCGTGATACCGCTATATAATGATCAGTGGTTTCTATAAGTGAATGTAAATTATCCTGACCCAGCGTGCTGATGATTGAATTTAGTTCCCGGACGTTTGTAATCACCGGGGCATGGAACATCTTTTTTAAAATGGCTGATAAGTGCCCATTAGCTGTAGTATTGGAATAAATCAATCCGGGAGCAACAGGGATGAATTTTCTGATTCTTTTTTTAAGAGTTAACCGGCGCAGCATTTTCAGAAAAAACCTGGTCAGGAAGAATTCCGGCATAGTCGCGTTTATAATCAGGGTCGGGGCCATCCGACTGAAGGACCCGCTTAATTCGCCTCCCTTATTAATAATCACCCTGCAAGACAGGTTTTTTTCCCGGATCAGCCATTCCATCAGGGTCAGTAGGCTGATGGGTGCGCCGGTTCGCGAACTTTCGTGACAAATAAATAATATAATACTTTGTTTATTTATATTATCGTGCATGCAAGGGATGAATCAAAGGTATAAACATTCAATAAAATTCAGTTTCACCGGTTAAATAAATAAAGGCAAGGGGAAGAGCCATTATGGAGGATGTGGGTATCATATTGATCAATTACAATACAAGCGATTATACTATAAATTGCATTAAGTCTTTTGATAAACATAAAGATTCAGAGCGAAAAACCGAATTTATTGTTATCGACAATAATTCAAATCCTGAAGAATTTCTTAAACTTTCCGAACTGAAATCCAGGGATGACCTCCAGCTTATAAGAAATGAAATCAACCTCGGGTACTCGGCCGCCAATATGATGGGGATAAATCATTGCCGGGCAAAGTATTATTTCTTTATAAACAACGATACCGAGATCCTGAACGATAATATCTCGATATTGTTTGATTTCATGGAATCACATATAAAAGCAGGTATTTGTTCCGGGCAGATGTACGACGCTCCTGATAAACCCGGCATCAATTTCAATTATTTCCCTGATTTAAAACTCAAATTGCTCGGACACGGTATATTAAATATATTTTATCCTGAGGAATACCCTTCAAAAAAAATCATTTATCGGATACCAGTCAGGGTGCCTGTTCTGAACGGAAGTTCATTATTTGTGCGTGCATCGGTTTTTAATGAACTGGGCGGATTCGACTCCCAATATTTCCTTTATTGCGAGGAGGAGGATTTGGCCATCAGGATGAAAAATTCGGGTTACTCATGTTACCTGGTTCCGGGGGCAAAATACCTGCACTACAAAGGCAAAAGCAGCATCTCCGATGAGGGAATAAATTTGGTGATGTTAAAAGAATTCTACCTGTCGCAACATTTCTTTTACAGGAAACATTATGGCACAACGGCTTCCTGGATATGGCGGATCACGCAGTTTATCCGCACAATCAGGAAATTTTATATCCATCCCGATTATTTTCGCCTGGCTTTTTTTATTCTTTCAGGCCCACAACTGCATCAAAGCCTGAGGTACCGACAAAGCCAGGGGCAATAGCCTCACACCGGTTTATCCGAAGTCGGGTTCAATGGACATAATATTCAAAGGGAATTCTTACAAACAAGGCCCAAAGTTGTTCAATCGGGATTATAATGCGGCGTCAAAAATTAATATGATATTTATAGGTTATCCCTACGATGGCGCCTAAATTATTATTCAAATCGCCGAAATCATATGCCACTCCCAACTTAAAACCCAGCATAGGCAATTTCGCCGGCGAAAAATCGGTTTCAAATAATGAATACCATTGGTATTTATAACCATTCCAGAACCAGTCATAATTTGGATTCACGGCTATTCCGCCCCAGCTTGTGGGGCCGCCATATTCCTGCCATGCGCCTTTATTTCGCGTAAAAGTGAGCATAAGCCTGTATTTTATATTTTCACTGAGCTTGCCCTGGATACCGAGGTGATGGGCAGTAATCCTGTTATTTACAATGAAATTACCTGCGTCGGCATAACCTGTCAGTGTTTCGAGTTCGTTTTTCGTGAGGTATAAAGAGGTGCCGATCACCCGGTCCTTATACACATAGGTATATAAGTAATTGTTATAATAATCATCCCTGCCGCCGAATTCATATCCATAATTGCTGTAGGCTTTTAAAAATGATATCCATTGAGCCCCGGTATTGAGGGTTGAAACGGGGTATCCCAGATTTCCGTAGTGTTCTTTTAAGAACTGAATGTCCGATTCCCGGTAAGGCACTATCACTCTTCCATCGACCCTGGGATCAGGCAATCCCAGGCCTCCCTGGTGTTCGGTCTGGATCATTTCATAAACAATCCGTGATATTAATTTACTGCCAGGGTTTTCGATGACCAGGCCGGATAGAAAATCAAAATTACGCGAGAAGTTTTCGACATAATCATTCTGATCCGTGATGGGTTTTTGAAGGAAATATGTTACAGCCCAGTTTTTTAACTTAAAATCAATGCCAATATCAACAATCCCGAGATGTTCCCCCACGGCATTCAGCGCCTCGCTGACATTTGACACCTTATCCGATCCCTTTCCAAGGAAAACAGCTAAAAAATCAATATCTGCGTTTTCTCCATTTATATTTTCCCCTCCATAAAGGACCACATGTCCCAGACCTATGAAGGGGTTCACTGGCAATTTATGCGTCCGGATGTAAGCGAATTTTTCATGCATCATAGGCTTATTTAGCGGGCTGTGATGTAAACGGTCATCATCGAGCCAGCCATTGCCAACCGCGCCTTTTACCTGAACATATCCATGGGTAAAAGGCACATCAACGTAATCATAAAAACCAAAACCGATTCGTGGAATTGGTTTTGCATTTCGGCTGATCAGGAAGGATCCGCTGGAAAGTGAATCCCCGTATTGTCCCATGGAATATTCCTGCCTGCCGGCAATAAATCTGAATGAGCGTATATTTATATTCAGGTAACCCTGATAGATGAACGATTCTTTTAATTTAAGTTTTAATGCAAGGTCGAGCCCACTCTCTATCCGCACATGCTTTCCGATTTTCCAAGGAAGGTTAAATCCCGGCATCAGGACAGCGTCATTCTCCGATCCGCTGAACAAACCTGAACGATTGCCCGCAAGCCAATGGGGAGCATATCCATTGCCCCCCCACACCGCGTAGGATCTTATCTGAATTCTCAATGAATCAACCTGGCCGAAAGACAACACAGATTGTAACAGGATAAGAGGTATGAGGCATCCTTTTAAATACATGGGAACATTAAGACTATTTATTGAAATGATTAAAATAAAAATCCTGTTAGGAATAATACGTGAAGTAAGCCCACACTTCGGGCAAATTTAATAATTTCGTTCACTATTCTCTTTGCATTAAGACATTATTGACGGATATAACAGAATACCCGCATGCCATACCAGGTAATGGTTGATCTCGGAAAATTAAAGACATTGTATTCCGGCCTTGGACAATTCTCTTACTATTTCGGCAAACACCTCGCGAGCGTACATGAAGAAACTATCCGATGGAATTTATTAACGCCCAGGTCATACCGCAACAAATTCGGAAACGGGTTTCATTATGAGACACTGAGTATAAAACGAAGATATTTCCCTTTTCTTTGCAGTAAATATGATCTTTGGCATGCCATTCACCAGGATTCTGCATATTTTCCCGGCCATGCAGGCACAATCTATATCCTGACCATACACGATTTGAATTTTCTCAGGGAAAAGGGGGCATTCCGCGTAAAATACCTTCTCTCGAACCTGCAGCAAAAGGTCGACAAAGCATCCTATATAACATTCATATCAAATTTTACTGCCAGCGAAGCTAACAAATATCTCCACATTGGTAATAAACCGACAAAGGTAATTCATAATGGCGTAGAAATAGATACGGGAAAGGTCACAGCAAGGCCGAAGTTCCTGCCCGGGGGAAAATTTTTATTCGCGTTAGGGATGGTACTGGAGAAAAAGAATTTTCATGTGCTGGTGGATTTCATTGACAGGGTTAAAGATTATAACCTGATCATCGCAGGCGATAAAAACCATTCATACGCCGGGAAGGTTGAAAAACTGATCCATCAACGAAAGCTGTCCCCGAAGATCATTATGCCGGGGATCATTAGTGAGGATGATAAAATATATTTATATAAAAATTGCGAAGCGTTTTTATTTCCTTCTTTAAACGAAGGATTTGGATTGCCGGTCATCGAAGCCATGCGGTTTGGGAAGCCGGTATTCACATCGCGATTTTCCAGCCTGCCGGAGATCGGAGGTAACCATGCTTTTTACTGGGATTCATTTGACCCGGAACATATGGCGGAAATATTTGCAGATCAAATGAATTTTTACCGGATGAATTCGCCCCGAATCTCTGAGGAATTGAAACGATATTCACAGGGTTATACCTGGGACAGGAGCATTAAGGAATATTTGGAAGTTTATCAGGAGGTCCTGGAGCCGTTCCGGAAAACGACGGGAACTTTTAGTATTAACGGCAAGCCGGTCCGGATCCTCCACCTGAGTTCAGAAATAGGGTGGCGCGGGGGAGAACAGCAGATTGCTTACCTGATTGAAGAACTCAATAAACTTGGAGCCGAGAACCTGGTGGGCTGTGCACGACATTCAAAATTTGAAGAGCTGTGCAAAAGCAACGGCTGGAAATATTTTTCTGCCGGGTTTTCATCATATCTGAACCTTGACACAGCCAGTAATGTTGCCAGGGTATGCAGGAATAATAAGATCGACATTCTACATTTGCATACCTCAAAATCGCATACTGTGGGCGTACTTTCCACGCTTTATGGCCATGACGCCAAATTGGTTTTAACACGCAGGGTGGATAATGAAATTGGGAAAAACTTTTTATCCCGGTGGAAATATAATCATCCCAGGATAAAACGGATCATGACGGTTTCGGATAAGATCAGGGAAATAGTCAAACCAGTCCTGAAGAATCCTGGCAAAAGCATCACGGTTCATAGCGGTGTCGATGCCCTCAGGTTTGAATATCACAGGGATAAAAGGATCCTGCGCGACGAGTACCGTATAGCTCCCGGGGAAACACTGATCGGCAATACGTCGGCTATAGCAAAACATAAGGATTATATTACCTTCGTTAATACCTGTGAATGGCTGACAGGAAAAGGCTTTAAATGCAGATTCATGATTATAGGAGAAGGTCCGGAACATGATAATATCCGCAATTACATCGATGCCAGAAACCTGACACGTAATATTATCATGACCGGGTTCAGGAAAGATATTCCTTTAATTCTTCCCGGTCTTGATATCTTTTTAATGACATCGGTGACCGAGGGGCTTGGCACAAGCATCCTGGATGCTTTTGCTGCAAGGATCCCGGTTGTGGCAACCCGGGCGGGAGGAATCCCGGAAATGGTAATCGATGGAGAAACAGGCTTACTGGCAGATCCCGGCGATTCTGTCGCCCTGGGCATGAATATCCTTAGAATTGCAGGTGATAAAGAATTGAGAAATTTACTGACAACAAATGCTTACAAACTCCTCTGCACAGAATTTACCAAGACGGCAATGGCCAATAAAGTAATGGGCGTTTATAAGGAAATACTTTAATGAATGCTCTTCAGGCAAGCGTTATCATAGCTTTTTATAATAATATGAAATACCTGGAGCTCGTGTTGGCCGGATTTACCAGGCAATCCGAAACCCGGTTTCAAATTATCATTGCGGATGATGGCTCAGGCAAGGATGTGGTGGAAAGGATCAACAATATTAGCGCGGGCTTCCCATTTTCTTTAAAGCACCTGTGGCATGAAGACAAAGGCTGGCGAAAAAACATTATCCTGAATAAATCAATCGTCGGCTCAGATACGGATTACCTGATCTTTTGTGACGCTGATTGTATACCGCACCGTCATTTTATCAGGGAACATCTGCGGAACCGGTCAAGGAATATTATTCTTTCCGGACGCCGGGTGAATCTCTCAGAAAGTATTTCTCAGAAACTCAATACCGGCCTTGTTGCTGAAGGATACCTTGAAAAGAATATTGTCCGGTGGCTTGTGATGGGCATGAAGGGAGAGTTTACGCATGCCGAGAAAGGATTATATCTCCCATGGCTGACCCGATACCTGACGAAAAAGAATAAAGGCCTGCTGGGATGCAATTTCTCGATCTGTAAGGAAGACCTTCTGTCGCTGAACGGTTTTGATGAAAGGTATCTCGCGCCTGCCGTTGGGGAAGATACCGACCTGGAATACCGGGCCGGAAGGGCTGGGATGAAAATAAAAAGTGTCAGAAACCTGGCCATTCAATATCATCTATATCATCCGAAACTTAGCCGTGAAAGCGACAACATGTCTATATTTGAAGACACAAAAGCCAAGGGTTATCAAAGAACGCCCTTTGGAATCTTAAAGGAAAATGCTCTCTGAACGGAAACTAAATAATTTCGGGATTCATAAAATCCCACCCGGTTGATGAATACATTTTTAAGGATCATAGGTTTTGCCAGGCCCTTTAAAGTTACCCTGCCCCAGTATTTTATATTCGTATTTCTTGGGGTAGGGTTTGGGATTATTAACCTGACCCTCCTCGTACCGTTGTTCAATGTGATTTTCAACCAGATAGACCCGGTTGAATTCGGCTCCTATTCGGCAAAACCTGCCTGGGACTTTTCCGCAAGGTACTTTATTCACTGGTTCTACTTTTATTTTATCAAGGCTGCCGAATATTTCGGGAAATTCGGGTCGTTGGTTTTCGTTTGTGTAATTATTATCGGGGCGAATTTTACCGCGAATCTTTTTAAATACCTTGCTCAGATCGTGATGGCAAAGATCAGGGCTAACGCGGTAAGAAATATCAGGAATTCAATTTTCAGCAAGGTGAGCTCGCTTCACCTGGGATTCTTCTCGAATGAACGAAAGGGCGATATCATGTCGAGGATCACGAATGATGTCCAGGAAGTTGAAAACGCAATCACTAATTTTCTTGAAGTGATTTTCAGAGACCCGCTGACCATCATTTTATCGTTCATTTATCTTTTTTATCAGTCTCCAAGCCTGACCTTGTTCACGCTGATACTGCTTCCCCTCAGCGGGGCGATCATCGGCGGTATTGCGAAACGTCTTCGCAAAATTGCCCGCGCCACCCAGGAATCTCTGGGAAGGATCGTCAATCTAACCGATGAACTGATCTCGGGGTTGAGGATCGTCAAGGCATTCAATGCAGCCGGTTTCATTAACCGCCAGTTTGATAAAGAAACCCGAAGGTATTCATCCCTTTATATTTCCATGGCCAGGAGGAGGGAATTGGCCTCCCCTATTTCTGAATTCCTTGGCGTATTGTTTGTTACGGGAATTTTTCTTTATGGCGGAAACCTCGTCCTGAACAACCATTCGAACCTTGAAGCTTCCGAATTCATTACCTACTGCATTGTCCTCGCACAGATCCTGACGCCGGCCAAGTCCATCTCCAAGGCTGTAACCAATATACAGCGCGGCATTGCTTCGGGCGACAGGATATTCCGGATCATGGATACTGAAACTCTTATCACCGATCCCCCGAATGCAGTTTTTGCAGAGAGATTTCGTACAGCTATTGTATTCAGGAACGTTTGTTTTTCATACAATCAAACCGAGGTATTGACCAATATTAATCTTGAAATACCAGCCGGAAAGATTATTGCCCTGGTGGGCCCTTCCGGAGGGGGAAAGTCGACATTGGCAGACCTGATCCCGCGATTTTATGATGTAACTTCCGGTGAATTGCAATTGGATGGGATCCCGATTAAAAATTACAATATTGAGTCGATTCGTAAACTGATGGGGATCGTTACCCAGGAATCCATTCTCTTCAATGATACTATTCTTAATAACATAGCTTTCGGCCAGGATAAAATTGATGAGGAGGCCGTGGTCAGGGCGGCGAAAATTGCCAATGCTCATGATTTCATCATGCAGACCGAAAATGGTTATCTGACGAATATCGGGGAAAGGGGCACAAAGCTTTCCGGAGGTCAAAGGCAGCGCATCAGCATTGCCAGGGCGGTGCTGAAAAATCCTCCGATATTGATCCTGGATGAAGCTACCTCCGCACTCGATTCCGAATCGGAAAATATCGTTCAGGAGGCCATATATAAATTAATGAAAAACCGGACCTCAATCGTAATTGCTCACCGCCTGAGCACCATCCAGAACGCAGACATGATTGTGGTTATACAGGAAGGCAGGGTTGTGGAAACAGGAACCCATGACGAACTCATGAGGAATGATAAGATTTACCGCAAAATGACGGAGATGCAATCATTCTGATATATTCGTTTATTCAATAAAATTTTATAAATGATCATACACTGATGGAACTGGGTAAATATTCTTTGGGAGTCGGCGACCGTTTTGGGATGCAGGGGTCAAGTCTACTGAAGGCTTTCGAAATAGCCGCCAGCCAGGGGATTTCGATTACTCCTGTCTGGAATAAATCACACCGGGAACACAAGCTAACCGGTACTCGCCCCGCGGAGGTCAGGATAGAGGCCGATGAGGCAGTGAAATTGAGCGGATGGAAATCGGGATATTTTGTGGATGCCGACCACATCAATGAAAAGAATGTAGAGGATTTTATCGGGTCATCGGATTTTTTCACCATTGATGTTGCGGAGTATATCGGGGTCGACCCAGGGACTTCAGCCATAGGATCATCCGTTAACAGGAACCTGAAGTATTCAGGGTCGCTGAGCATACCCGGCCTCGCTGATCCATTCACGATCACCAGGGAATTTCTGGCCGAAACTTCCCGGATGTTCCTGAAAGCCGCTGAGCAGGCCGGGCTGATTTATAAATATATTGAAAACAGGAAAGGAAGAGGCAATTTCATCACTGAGGTTTCGATGGACGAGGTTGGGAGATCACAAAGCCCAGCAGAACTTTTTTTCATACTCGGTTTTCTCAGCCAGGAAGGTATCCCGGTCAATACGATTGCCCCAAGGTTTACCGGGAGCTTTCATAAAGGGATCGATTATTCGGGAGATGTTAATTTATTTGAATCTGAATTTGAACAGGACCTGTTCGTCGTTGACCTTGCCAAAACGGAATTTGGTTTGCCCGCGAACCTTAAACTCAGCGTCCACTCCGGAAGCGATAAACGTTCAATATATCCGGTTATTAACCGCCTCCTTCGAAAATATAATTCCGGAATACATTTGAAAACAGCCGGCACTACCTGGCTGGAAGAATTCACAGGAGTCATCCTCTCCGGCAGTAAGGGGCATGAATTCGGAATTTCCCTGTACAAGCAGGCTTTGAACAGGTATGAAGAACTGATTGGCCCCTACGCTTATGTAACCAGGATTAATCTTTCAAATCTTCCGGATAAAAGGAAAATCGATTCCTGGTCGGCCGGGGAATTTGCCAGGGCAGTCATGCATAATGATGCCGATGAATGTTACAATCCTGACCTGCGTCAATTCATTCATCTTTCCTACAAGATCGCTGCTGAAAATATCGGCGATTACAAACAGTTGGTTATGGAAAATCCGCAACAAATAGCCAAACGGGTAACAGACAATATATATACAAATCATATCAAACCCATTTTTTCGAACCGGAAATGAAAAAATTCCTGGATGATTCATTCCTTCTCGATTCAGATACTGCCGGCCGGCTTTATCATGAACATGCTGAAAAAATGCCGATCATTGATTATCACTGCCATCTGCCGCCCCGGGAAATTGCTGAAAACAAAAAATTCGAAAATCTGACGAAGATCTGGCTCGAGGGTGATCATTATAAGTGGCGGGCAATGAGAACTAACGGTATCGATGAACATTTCATTACCGGGAAGGCATCGGATTATGAAAAATTCTTAAAATGGTCGGAAACTGTTCCTTATACGGTCAGAAATCCCCTGTATCACTGGACACACCTGGAATTAAAACGATATTTCGGCATTGACCGCATACTTAATCCGGAATCAGCCCGGGAAATATACCATAAGTGTACCGAAAGGCTTCAGCAGGAGGATTTCAGCGCCAGGAATATTCTAAAAAAGTTTAATGTCGAGGTTGTATGCACAACTGATGACCCTGCAGATCAGCTTGAGAATCATGAAATGCTGAATGCGGAAGGATTCGCGGTCAGGATACTTCCGACGTTCAGACCTGATAAGTCCATGCAGGTGGAAAACCCTACCGTATACAATGAATATCTCGACAGACTCGCCCGGGCAGCAGATTCAGAAATCACCGACCTCCCTTCCCTTTACGATGTGTTGAAGAAGCGACACGACTTTTTCGAAAGCCTGGGATGCAGGCTGTCGGATCACGGTATTGAGGAGGTTTATTCAGAAGAAATCATGGACAAGGAAGCGGAAGAAATTTTCGGAAGGATCAGGAAGGGAACACCCCTAACCAATGAAGAACAATTAAAATTCAAATCCGCCATGTTATTATTCTTCGCGGAGCTGGATTATGACAGCGGGTGGACCCAGCAGTACCATATCGGGGCATTGCGGAACAACAATTCCAGGATGTTGGAAGCCCTGGGCCCGGATTCGGGATTTGATTCGATCGGGGATGCAAATATCGGGCAATCGTTATCCCGTTTCCTGGATTCCCTGGATCGAAAAAACATCCTGGCAAAAACAATCCTATATAATGTAAATCCCCGCGATAACTACCTGGTAGGTTCAATGGCAGGCAATTTCAACGAAGGAAGTTTTCCCGGCAAGATCCAGTTCGGCGCCGGCTGGTGGTTCCTCGACCAGAAAGAAGGCATGGAATGGCAGATCAATGCCTTATCGAATCTGGGCTTGCTAAGCAGGTTTGTAGGAATGACCACCGATTCAAGGAGTTTTCTGTCGTATACCCGGCATGAATATTTCCGGCGCATCCTCTGTAACCTGGTGGGGATGGATGTTGAAAAAGGCCTGATCCCAAATGATTTTACCCTCCTGGGGAAAATGATTGAAGATATTTGTTATTTTAATGCCAGGAAATATTTCGCGTTCTGAAATAATTTTTTAAATGTATGGATAATAAAAAGATTGTGACATTCGGGGAGATCATGCTCCGGCTGTCGCCTCCCGGATATCTCAGGATCAGCCAATGCGAGTTTCTTGAATCATCCTTTGGCGGCGGGGAAGCCAACGTGGCAGTTTCGCTTGCGAATTATGGGTTGCTTGTCGAATTCGTTTCCAGGCTTCCCAAGAACGATATTGCCGAATTTGCCATTAAAACTCTGCGGAAATTCAATGTTAAAACGGACCATATTGTATACGGCGGCAACCGGATTGGAATTTATTTTCTTGAATCCGGAGCTGTAAGCCGCGGAAGCAAGGTGATATACGACCGGTCTAATTCTGCGATTGCGGAAATCCAGCCCGGAATGATTGGCTGGGACGGCGTGTTCCAGGGGGCCGGCTGGTTTCACTGGACAGGCATTACACCGGCTATTTCCCAGGGAGCCGCTGATGCATGTCTTGAAGGTATTAAAAAAGCCAGGGAAAAAGGGATCACAATTTCCTGTGATTTGAATTACCGGAAGAACCTCTGGAAATACGGGAAGAAGGCGGGCGAGGTGATGACCGAACTTGTGAAATACAGTGACATTATCCTTGGCAATGAGGAAGATGCTGAAAAAGTGTTCGGAATCTCATCCGGGGAAGCAGATGTGGTAAAAGGGGAAGTGAAAGCGGAATATTATGAACCTGTTGCCAGAGAAATGATGAAAAAATTTCCCCAATGCAAAAAAGTAATCATTACGTTGCGCGGATCGATCAATGCAAGTCATAATACCTGGTCCGGCGTTTTATGGAATGGGAAATCCATCTTTAAAGCTCCGGTTTATGATATCACGCATATCGTCGACAGGGTGGGCGGAGGAGATGCATTCATGGGGGGATTGATCTTCGGGTTATTGACCTACGATAATGATCAAAAAGCCCTGGATTTTGCTGTAGCCGCCTCATGCCTTAAACATACGATCAAGGGAGACTTCAATATGGTGACAGTCGATGAAGTGGAAAAGTTAATGGGCGGGGATGCATCCGGCAGGGTAAGCAGGTAACAATTTAACAACCAAGAAAATGGCACAATTCTCAAGAATTCAGGTATATAATCAGATGCAGGAAACCGGGATCATACCCCTGTTTTATAATAATAGTTCAGAAGTCTGTTACGAAGTCATCAAAGCCTGTTATGCCGGCGGGGCAAGGGTTTTCGAAATTACAAACCGGGGCGATTTTGCCCACGAGCTCTTTGGGGAACTGATAAAGCTCTGCCGGAAAAACTTTCCTGATCTGATTCTCGGAACCGGATCGGTGATGGATGGCCCAACTGCTGCCCTCTACCTTCAGCTGGGATCCAATTTTATT
>DATDPY010000094.1:0-20834 GCA_035292565.1 Cyclobacteriaceae bacterium
AGTAAATCAGAAATCAATTTAGCGACAAAGCTTTGAAGAGACAAAGAATCACCAGGCAATATTGTTTTAACAATGCGAAGCCGGTGAGGCAATTAACCAGAATAATTTTGGAATACCTATTTGGAATTCACTACTGTCCGGGGAAAGATATCGTTTTGAAGATTTGTCCATGGAATGGAATCTGGTTACACCAATAACTAATGATTTTTCAGCCACGAATCCACGAATTTAATACATGCTGATCTCCCAAATCTTAAAGGACACCACACACCGCGAAAGCGGTGTCAATTTGTGTCAATTCGTGTTACCCGCCTGCCAGGGCGGGCAGGTTAGTGGCAAAACCGTTCGGGGATTGCGTGAACCTGCCCTTTCGTTCTTGCTTTGCCAGGAATGACGGGTGAGTGCATGAATATGCCTTCGGCATTTCCACAAATTCCTCAAAGATTCCCCGCCCCGCGAAAAATGATCTCGATTCGTCGTTATCTTGGAAAGGGGGGCTTGGACTCAAAAAATATCCTGAAAAGACGGTTAAATAATTCAGAATAACGAATTGTTTTCCTTTTCCATTTTTATGGCAAAGCCATGCCTAACGGCACCGGACAACATTGATTTGGAATTTGAGATTTGGTGCTTATTTGAGATTTGGTCACTGAAAAAGAGCATTAGGGATTGGAACTGAATTTATCGATATCAAATAAATACAGCCCGCAGCCGTCGCCTGCAGCTGAACCGGCCAGGGAAGCCTGGAAGGCAATCCTTTTGCCATCGTCCCTGACTACAGGATTTGAAGAGCGAAAACCTTCCACGTCGCTGAAAAAGGTTAGCCGGGTATACGCCGGATTTTCCCTGTCAAGTTTTAATTGATAAATATCGATGAATGCGGTTCCGCCGGGATTGTGCCTGTCGCATTCAACAAGCGTAAATTCACCGCCGGGAAAAATCCCTTCCGGCTCATCGTATTGCATCGGGGCACAGGAGTAATTTACCATTTCGCCTGATTCCAGGTCATATCCCATTACCTCGCTGGTAAATACTCCCCGGGTATCGTGGCCATACTGCGACCAGATCAATTCCTTTTCTTCATTTCGGAAACTCTGGGGCTCGAGAATTCCCCTGTATTTAATTCCTTCCACCACAACATTGCTGCTGTCGATGATCAGTTTTTTATTGATAATTTTCGGGATCCCGCCTTCATAAACGATTTCGCCTGTAAAAATCACATCCTGGTGGGGTGTCCAGGCAATTTTCATATTCTTCCTGGAAAGTGCCGGGCCTTCATCGATCTGTTCACCAGAGATCGAGACCGGCTTCTTGTCAAGGCTTTTATCCAGCACCTGCATATAAAGATCATGGCGCGAAGGGCCGCAGGTCAGGAGGTAATCGCCATTGGAAAGGCACATTACCCGGTAATAACCATGCCCCGGCGGCCGGAACCCCGGCTCCGAGATCTTTTCCGTCTTTTTTGAATTGATGTCAACCATCCAGACATCCCCGCCGGCGCTGTCGACGAAGAATACTTTATTTCCGTCGAGGGACCATTCCGCCCGGGAACCGAAGGCGGTCAATGGGGTGATATGGGAAGGCAGTTTATCCGGGGGGAAACAACCCTGGTGGCCGGTACGGTTACAGGCGCTGAAATAAAAAAAGGCAATAATTAAGATTAGAATATTTTTCATACATCAAAATATAAACAATTCCCTAATGAGTAAATAGGGAATCCAGAAAATTTCATATACGATAGCTCAACGTTCGAGTTCATTGCGATCGAATTCATTTAATATGAGTTGTAAAAAATATTTTCATCATTATCATCAGAGTCCACTTTCTGCTTGCCGCTTCCATTCCCACGCAATGGCAGGCAGGCGTGAGACTCTGATGGGGGTGATAAATCGTTTTAAAATTATTCTGACAATCAGCACGAAAGTGACTAGACCGAAACTGGCCAGCAAAATTATCAGCCCAATGGGTATGATGAGGGTTCCCAAAACCCGGTTTTTCATTTTTGCAGAGTGCTTTGAAGTTTGGACAAATCAAATCCTTTTTCTTTCAGCCTTGTGAGTATCCCCTGGTATACGGATTCATTCATTTTTGGTGACTTGGATAAGATCCAGAGAAATTTCCGGTTCGGATGACCCACTGCGGCATAGCTGTAGTCATCCGCAAGATCGATGATCCAGTATTTGCCCTTGAAGGGCCAGAAAAACCGGACTTTGAGCTTTGCATTTCCGGAATTCTTTACGATAAATGCCTTGCCTTTGATGTAGGAAGGTTCACCGTCGAGGCTGCCCTTATTACATCGGTTTTCCACAATCACATAACCTTTTTCGCTAAGGGTATATTCGGCGGTTGTGCAATGACAGCCTTTCTGGAACCATTGAGGATAGGAGGAGATTTCGTACCATTTGCCAAGGTACCTTTCGAGGTCAACGGAGGGGACGGTAGCGAGTGTCTGTGATTTAGTCATAACATTTGTAAAAAGAAATAATATAATAAGCGGGATGGTTTGATCAGAAAAATACTTGCCTTGCAAAAAAAAATTTAAAATAAACAACCTGATCCTTAGAATTTCATTCCCAAATATGCCCCGGTCAGCGCCGATTCACATTTAAAATAACCCCCGGCAATGTTTGTGAGCAATTCGGCCCTGAATCCGGCTTCCAGTCTATTTTTTTCAATGAAATTAAAATTAACCGCGCCAATTAATCCGCCTGTATTTTTAATATCAAATAAGTCTAATGGGCCGCCATAGTAATCGACGAGACCATGACCCGATTTAAACCTGTGATAGAAACCTCCTAAATCAAGTTTTACTCTGCTGAACCAACCGGGGAAAGGGGAGGTCCTTAACGAAACGCTTGCCGCGAAGGAGGATTTATAATCCCATGGATATATTCCGGGTATTACAATAACACTCCGGGTTATTCGTGGAACTATGGCCAGGTTTTTATTGAACGAATGAGAATATTCGGCCGAAATCACAGGAAGATAGATATCCCTATATCCATAAAATCCACCGTAAATTCCAGCGCGGACTGTGTTTTTCAATATATTATTATCCTGCGCATTGGCAGAGCCGTGAAAAAGGATTACTGTGAGCATTAATAAAATATTTTTCATGTTTATGTTACTTATTAAGCCAAGACCAAATTTTATTTTCACAGGCAAATAAACATGTATCAATTTAACTCATTTTTCTTTTTTTCCTGAGCATTATTTGTCTTATTCCCCATCAGAATGTCCAGCAGGGTGGAAATGCGCGAAGACAGAGGCTCTGATGACCCAAAATTATTTCGTTTATAACTATGGAGAAGATTTCGTCATTTTCATCAGAGTCCCCTCCTTGTCTGCCTCACTCATGCCTATACGATGGCAGGCAGGCAGGCCCGCCGCCTACTGGCTTTGGTGTGGAAGGCGGGTGGGAGACTCTGATGGGTGGTAATAATGAACTGCCAATATTACGTCCCTACAGGACTGGGATTACATTCATTTAATGAACTACCAATATTATGTCCCTATGGGACCTTAATTAAATTAATTTAATATACTATTCTGTTTAAAATCCCGTAGGGATCTGATATAGATAGATTATGATGGAAAACAATAATTGAATCCTGTGGGGATGATATATATGCGCAAATAAGTAAGATCCTGAGTTCGGTCTGATTACGGGCTACGGGATGGCTATAGAGATAAGTTCCTTATTTTTCCAGATGCCGTGCTGTATTATTCCAGTTTAACCGCTTCCAGGTTATAATCGATCTGAGAGATTTTGCCGTTTGCTTCGATGGTGACAATGAAGCCCTTTTTCGATCCCATAAAATCGCCCCTGAGGAAGAGCCATCGGCCATCCTGTTTCAGGATCTTCTTGTCGACAGGATCTTCCGGCCAGCCGAACGGATAAATATGATCGAGGGCGGCCTCGAATATTTTTGCATCTGTTTCGTTTTTAAGGGTGAATCCTTCCTTTAACAGGGAAAAAAGATTTGCAAATGTCTGATCGCCTTCTGTGCCTTCTAGTTCAGACAACTTACCGTCTTTGATCACAACCCGGTACCGTTCGCATTGAGCTTTGGCTCCGTTACGGTAATACGTAGGAGTGACCTCGTAAAAAGAGCCATTAAAAACCTTTGCGAGGGTATCCGATTCAATTTTTGTTTTTTCGATGACAAGCGTTTTAAGGATAAAATCATCTATCAGCGGAACATGGTTGGCGGGTATATCCTGGGCGTTTGCTGAAGAAATGAAAAAAGTGGAAACAACCAGGTAAACAAGAATTGTTTTCATAAGATTTCGGTTTATGTATTGGTTATCAAAAAATCGATTCATGTCTAATGCCGCGTTCGCCTGCCGGATTGCGGAGAAAGGCAGCTTTAAAAAGTTAATACATTAAAAAATATTCCGGATTACAAATTGATCCCCGTATTGTAAAGGTGATAAAAAAACGGAAGGATTGAATATAATTACGGGGAAATAAATGCTCCTCTCATGTTTTAAAGACCGGGCTTAAATATGAGCCGCCTTCAGAGAAATCAGAATCCGTTCATCATTTTATTCCGGAATGATAGTTACTATCACCCGTTTATACCGCGACAAAGCAGGTTTGCCTTTGTCGGTGACTTTTAAGATAAAATGAGCCGTTTCCGTTTTTTCCACCTCGGGAGCCTTTATGGTATGTACGTTATACAAATTATCTGAGAGCGGAGCGAAGCTTATAAGATCTTTAAAAGAACCGGCTTCAGGGTAATGAAACCAATAATAGCTCAGGTTGTCGCCGTCCGGGTCGGTGGTCCCGCTTGCATCCAGACTGAAAATATCTCCGGATTTTACTGTGATTTTATCCGGATGCCCCAATGCCGGAACGGGAGGATGATTGGCATCTTCATACGACATCGTGCACCAGTCCATTCGGGCGGCAAAGTCATTTTGAAAATCATCCCGCCACCGCCACAGGGAGGCTTTATTATCCGAAAATGAAAGCGTATCCGGTCGGACGGGCCTTCCGTATTCCTGGTAAATCCCCGGCGCATACGTATCCACAGCATTCGTCCAGATGGGTCGTGTTTCGGGTTCAGCAGACACTCCCCCTGTAAAACCCCTGGTGTCGAGGGAGGATACATCGGGCTGATAAAGTTCGTAACGCCCTCCCCAGCCGCCCCATTCCGGATGGTCCGGGACATTCAGTCCGTTCGGAATTAAAGATAACCATGAAGGAGTGTCTCCCTCCATTCCGTAAGCAACGTCGGGATACAGGGCCCCGAGCGGTCCATGACCCTGCTGGATATTTTTTGCCAGCCAGGAATTGCTGATCGTTTCGTTATCGATCCCAGGTATGACCTGGGTGATTGCAATCCATGTGGAATTGAAGTACCCGCCCGGGCTGACGATATAAAATAAATCCGGAAAATTATTCCTGATCCATATCCCGGAATCATCCTGGTCGGAGATGGTATAAACCCGGAGTTTATCAACCAGGCGTTTCGTTTCCGATTCGTTTTTTGTATTTCTGATTTTATAAAGCGCCTGCGCCAGGGTATTCGTTCCTCCCCAAACGGATACCCATACGGGGCGATCGTCCTTTTTTCCCAGGATATTTATGATCCATTCGGAGCCCTCCGAATCTTTCCCTTCACCAACACCCTGCATTCCATATACGGACAAGCCCTGTTTGACCAAATTTAACAGCGCTTCTTCCCCGGGAAAACACGGCTGGTGCTTTTCCAGGTTCTGCCGCACTTGTCCGTAGGCATGAATGATTCTTTTCATGGACTCCGGGGCCACCCGGGTTCTTTGATGGGTCGACGTGGTGGCTATCAGTCCTTCGATGTCAATGACATTGGAATAAAGCAGAAGGCGAATCAGGGATTGCGTGTCGTCGGGATCGGCTTCGATGTCGGACAATACAATCAGCCGGTGTGTATCATCATGCGCTGCTTCCATACCCGGCGGCGATGGGCTTAGCGCATCCGGTCGATCGTTTCGGTTACAGGCACCAAGCAGTAACAGGGAGATCAATCCAATGGAAGGCAATTTTTTGAACATTTGGAAAGTTAATCAAAATCGATTAAGCAACAAACCTGAATGAGGTAAGGCATTGATTTTACGCGCGGCCAAGTGGCCGATTATTTTGAAAAATTTTCCTTATTTAAATAACTTCCAATCAGTTTCCTGCAGGGGATTCTGACGTCAGCAATGAAAAATTTCATTAAGCATCTGAGTCCCCTGCCTGCCCGCCACCTACTGGCCAGGGCTAGGGAGGCGGGCCGGAGACTCAGATGGGCGTTGGAAAATTTAATAAATATCAGGAAAGTAACAAAACTGAAACAGCTTATCTCATTTTTCTATTAACCTCCTCTTTAAGGGGACCCAGATGTCTTGTGAGAACTGACCAAATTATTGAGTCGTCAATTTTATCGTACGAATGAATCAGTCTGTTTCTCAGACTTATTATTTGCGTTGCATTACGCAATATGTTGTTTTTTGACTCACCTAAAAACAACCGCTTCACCGATTATACCAAGATGTCGTTCAACCGCTCCTTTTGTCTTCAAGTCCTTTTGATAATCATCAAAAGTTCCCAGATCTTTTATAAAACTTTCGATCAGCTCAATTGATGTGATTATATCAGATAAAAACTTTTTCTCCTTCTCCGTCATAGATAAGTTTTCTTGTCCGAATGATGTTTGATCTGAGGTACGGATTTCGAATAGATTCCTCAGTTAATAAGTCCACTCTCCTTTGAAAAAGCGCTTCAAGTTTATCCCAAAGGGAAAGAAGCGCCTCCCCACGGTCGCCAGGGTCATCGATATTAAGGTTAACAACAATATCTATATCGCTGGTCAACGGATCAAAATGGTCGGAGATCGATGATCCAAACGCATAAATCTTGTCAACTTGGTGCGACCTACAGATGGAGACAAAGTCATCGAAATGTTCCCGGACTAAAGTCGTCAGATTCATATCCAAATATACTTAATTTTTATGCATTGCCTTTATTGCATTACGGCATGCAGTTGGTGTCGTTCATTGAAATTCATGATTTCCTAATTATGCGTTTGAAACGCAATTCTCGGACGCACTCGTCGGGAGACAAGGACGAGGGTTATTCCAGTGAAAATTCAGAGTGCCTGATTGAATAAAGGCATTGGCGAGCCTCGTTAAAGATATTTATTATAAAATTCCACTAACCGATCGATAAATCCATCTGCATTTTCAGGACCTTTTACACCGCTGTGGGTGGCCCCTTCAACGATCCAGATTTCTTTAGGCCCCTTAAGATTTGAATATATTTTTTGGCTCATCCATGCCGGCGTTCTGTCATCGTTATCGCCGACGACCAGGAATGCCGGCTTATTAAAGTGCCTGGAAAGCGGCAGCGGCTGCAAATGCATTGGATAATCACCTGGCACAATGAGATGCCTGCCCGGCCTAACTTCTTTCACTATTTTAATTAAGTCATTAAATTTTGTCATCAATCCTCTCCCGGCAAAACAACTGACTTTATTATTTATTGAGACTATAGCAAAGGAAAGGTATGCCCCGGTACTGCCTCCATATACTCCAATTTTTTTGTCATCCACCTCAGGCTGTTTGTTTGTTTCATTAATGACTGCCTCGTAATCAAGCAAAAATTCAGAATAGCAGAAATAATCTTCATTTATTTCCCAGTCGTCGCTTTCGCCGAAGCCTCTCCAGTCGAAGGTAACTACATTGAACCCTTTTTCAAGAAGCCACCAGGCAAGGATCAGATTAACGCTCATATTCTGCGCATCCCCGTCACAAATAATGATCGTAGGTTTTTTTTCATTATTCCGGATCATATATTCCGGCGATTGGGGATTGGCCATGCTTTCCCTGACCTCCTCCATGGTCCGGTGCTGGGATGGCAAAAACCAGGCTTTGATCCTAATACCATCGGAAGTTTTAACATCGAGTTCCTTATACATAAAACCATATTTCTCCGGGGTAAGCTTGTAGGATCGTTCAGGTTTTAATGCATAAGCGTTTGAGGATATTAAAATGATAAACAGGAAAAAAATGTTTTTCATAATAATAAAAATTATCCTTGAGGGTACTGCTCAATCCATGGTAATGATCGTTCTTAATAAGCCGTTATGGAAAAATATTTCGATAAAAATATTAAAATACTAATCCGTTCAGTTTCATGCAGAGTCTCCAGCCATCATGCCCGAGTGAAGGCAGGCAGGTGGGAGACTCTGATGGGCGTTCAGATTACTGAGCGCCGGTGGGATAAAGCTGGGGAGTGCGGGTTGGGCCATGGACCTTCAGGGAACCGTCCGGCAGAAATTTGAGCCGGTCGATATTCAGGATCCGGACGTGGTTGGGATGGGTAAGGCTGGCATGGGAATGGTAAATGATAAACCATTCCGAATTATCGGGAGATTTGATGATGCTGTTATGTCCGGGACCGGATACCTTATTCGGGATATCCTGTTTTAGTATTGGGTTATGTTCGGATTTTGTCCACATGCCCAATGGTTTTGAAGCGGTTGCATATCCTACTCCGTAATTTGGGTCTTCATAATGGTTGCCGGAATAGGTTATATAGTAAGTGTTGTTGTTTTTAAATACGGTCATTCCCTCATTCGAACGGGCTTTCATGCTGTTGATTCCTTCCCATTCCTGGCTCGGGTAAAGGCAGAGCGTCGGCTCATTTTTTATTCCCGATAAATCCGGCGACAATTCAACCCCGAAAATATATCCCCATAAAAATCCGTCATTTTTCCGGAACTCCCCGACAGAACCAACCATTTCGTAATAGAGGTAGGGTGTACCATCATCCAGGAAAATATGACCATCGATGCATGAATAGCCCAGGTCAAATAACGGCGCGTATAAATCGACGAAGGGGCCGGTGGGCTTGTCGCTGACGGCGAGACATAACCTCAGTCCATTGCCGAACATCGTCTGGCCGACAGCACTGTAAATCAGGTAGAACTGATCCTTATAGAAGATCACTTCCGGAGCCCAGAAATTTGTTTGTCCCCATGAATTTTCGATGCGTTCGTATGCAAAGCCTCCCGGCTGCCAGTCCACCAGGTTTTTGGAGGTACAGTATTGAAAGCCCCTGCTGCTGGCAGTTGTGCCGTACAAATAATAAATGCCTTCATGATTCAAAACGAACGGGTCGGCGATGAAGACCGTGTCGCTGACGGGGTTGGTGTAATATTTATTTTGTCCGAACAGTTGGAATTGCATGACAATCAGTACGACGGAGAGAAGTATTTTCTTTATCATTACTCGGAGGGCGTTCGATTCCATTGAGTTATTAACAATGACGCGGTTGGTTGTATCTTATCAGAGTTTACAGGTCATTACGTTTCGTCTTGTCCCAGCTTTTTTTACGAAGATAAAACCTGCTTTTTCAAAAGTATGGACAAAGCCCATAAACCTGTAGCTGGGCGAGTCCGGGTCGACGGGGTAAGCTTCGACGTATCTGGCTCCGTTTTTCATCGCATATATTTTCGCGTTATCGATCAAAAGGTCAACCAGGCCTTGGTCCCGGTATTCTTTTTTGATAAAGAAACACGCTATGGACCAGACATCTTGCAGTCTCTCGTCACCGCCAAGCCGCCGATAGGTGTCCCTCGGTGCCACGGAGCACCAGGCGATGGGTTCGTTTCCAGTGTATGCCAGCAAGCCTACAGGTGTTCCGGCTTCTACCGTCTGTTTCATGAATTTCTTTCTGTTGGCCGAATTATTGTTTTTTATCTCTTCCGTTGTCATCCGCCAGGCCATGCACCAGCAATAGGACGGTGCGCCTTTGGATTCAAAGAGGAATTCGAAATTTTGCCAGGTAGATTTGTTGACGGGTTTAATTTTTATTATCGGCATACAACGTTTGTGTTTATGCAGGTGGAATTTTGAAAACGTATTTGTCCACCTTGACCAAACGTATTAACGAAGATAATTTTTTAGCTTTCACTTCCCCCAGCCATTGTAAATAGCTGTTGTTGTGGCGCATTTATTTCTTCTCCAACATGTTTTGCAGTTCATGTTTTTCAACCGTCCTGTAAACTTGTTCTATGAACTTTTCACCGCCCTTGTTTTCGTAATGAATTTTTATTTGAGTATCCTTAATTATGTCCCCGAGTATCCTTTTTTCTCTATACAACTTGACTACATTGTCTCGCACGGTAACTAATAGGTCTCTGTATTCTTGTAACTCTTTTTTTGTACAAACAGGTCCATGCCCAGGAATAAATCTAGTTTTATCGCTTGCTTGAGAAAGTAGATTCTCAACTGCCTCAATTATTCCATAAATATCTCCGCCTGCTGCTTCGTCAATGTGAGGAAGTCCGTAGGTAACGAATATGTCCCCGGTGTGGTAAATGTCCGCATTTTTGAAGTGAACAATAATGTCGCCGTCAGTATGGGCTGATTTGTAATAAACCAATTCAATGGTCTCATTCTTCTCGTTAAACTCTAATTTGTCAGTAAATGTTGTTGTCGGTAATGATTCAGGTGGGTACGGATTCTGTACCACATTGTAATATGTTGGCATTACTTGCCTTTCAGACATTCGAGTCCGAGCATTTTTGTGTGATATTATCGGTATCTTCTCAGGACCAAATGCAAGGTTTCCATTTGTATGGTCAAAATGGTAATGAGTGTTGATTATTGTCTTGATTGGCTCACGAGTAATTGCTGAAATGAGTTCTCTAATTCTTTTTGATAACACTGCCCATTGGTCGTCGACAAGTATTACACCATTGTCGCTAATATATACACCAATATTTCCTGCAATACCGTAAGGAATTATTACATAGAAGTTGTCCTGAATTTTAATAACTTCTTCTTTGATGTCACCAATTTTTAATGACAAGGAGTCCACATAATTACTGTTCTCTTTTATTTGGGCTCTTATTCCAAAAGCCCCTGTCACAAGAATGATTATGATAGCTAGTCGCCTCATACCTTTAATCGTTTGTCCAATTTGTCAGAGATAAATGCTCCACAACGTTTGGCGGGAAGAGCCAATGTCGCGTAATTTGAAATTACCATTGAACCTGCAAGAAAGTTAACAAAAAGGATAGAAGCATCCAACTTAAACAGAGCAAGGCATTGGCTTTACCCTCGTGTTAGGTGGCGTACATATTAGTATCAACGAAAAATAAGCGCAATGGAACAAATTGAAATTGTTGAACCCATATTGAATATGCGGCAAATTGATGAAAACTACCGCAATAAATACCAGGTAAACTATAATGACCTTTGACTGCTAAATCTGGATTTTTAGCTATATACATAAATCTTCCTTGAGTATATTTTTTGTTATAGTTATCAATAATGTCATTAATTAAAAATCTGATTCTGGTTAGGCAACTATTATCAATTTTCTTGTCATTAACTTGGTTAATATATTTATTGCCGAAATTTAGTAACGAAATACCTGAAGGTTGGACAATTATTGAATCTTGATGATGATGCGGTAAAATAATTCTTTCTAAATCTGGAATTTCTAATTCGACAATGCTATATATAAAATTATTTTGTTTATGAAATAAAAGTCTTTCATTTGAATTTGGATCATATTCTTTTTCATTTGATTTCCACTCAGTTTTTTCCCATTGTGCAATGAAATTGTTTCGATCAATATTTGATTCGACTGTTACCATTTATGATCAAATATGCGGTGTGCCACCTAACGGTTGTTTACAAATATTACATAAATTCCCCTATTGTAAGATAGCATATAATTCACTAAACTTCAACATGTTAAAATCTTATTGAAGGTTTGTAAAAATTATTGCTTAAAGATCCCGGTTAATAACTCATTTCGCTTTTTAATCCATCATTAATTCCTTATTTTAATTCTTAATAACATTTAAAATTCATCGTATGAAAAGACTTTTTTTCTTTAACCTATCGGCTTATTTTATCACCGCGTCCATCAATACATTTTCACAGCACGGCGAGGATGCCTATGTAGTTGATCCGGACCCGCTGCTTCAACAAAAGCTCGAAAAATGGCAGGACCTGAAGTTCGGGCTGCTGATGCACTGGGGGCCGTACAGCCAGTGGGGGGTGGTGGAATCGTGGTCGATCTGCGCGGAAGATGAGCCCTGGTGCAGGAGGAAGATGGAAGATTATATCGAGTATAAAAAAGCATACGAAAACCTGAAGACAACTTTCAATCCCGTAAATTTCGATACGGAGAAGTGGGCCAGGGCGGCAAAGGATGCAGGGATGAGGTACATGGTCTTCACCACCAAACACCACGACGGCTTTACGATGTTCGACAGTAAATTGACAGATTACAAGATCACGGATCCGGGCTGTCCATTTCATTCAAATCCCAAAGCAGACGTAACGAAGGAAATATTCAATGCATTCCGTGCCCAGGGTTTCTGGGTGGGCCCGTATTTTTCAAAGCCCGACTGGCATTCGCCGTATTACTGGTGGCCGAATTTTGCCACGCCCGACCGGAATGTGAATTACAGTATCGAAAAATACCCCGATCGCTGGGAGAAGTTTAAGGAATTTACGCACGGACAGATCATGGAACTGGCATCGGACTACGGTCCGGTGGATATTCTCTGGCTCGACGGGGGACAGGTCCAGCCGGTTACGGAGGAGCAGAAGAAGCGGAGGCTGAACAGTCCGAACTATAAATTCACCAGGATCGAGAACCAGGATATCGATATGGATGCCCTGGTAAAGAAGGTACGGGAGAAACAACCGGGAGTCATTGTCGTGGACAGGGCGGTGTATGGCAAGAACCAGAATTACCTGACGCCGGAAAACAGGGTGCCGGAAGAATTTTTGCCCTATCCCTGGGAATCCTGCATCACTTCTGGAGGGGGCTGGTCGTGGACGCCGAATGCAAAATATATGAGCCCGAGGGAGGCGATACACCTGCTGGTGGATATTGTCGCCAAGGGAGGGAATCTTCTGCTCAATATTGCCCCGGGGCCGGAAGGTCAGTGGCAGCAGGACGCCTATGACCTGCTGGCCGAGATCGGGAAGTGGATGAAGGTGAACGGCGAGGCCATTTATGAAACGAGGGCGATAGCGCCATATAAGGAATCCAATATTTGCCTGACGAGAAAGAAGGATGGAACGGTGTTTGCGATTTACCTGGCAGATGAAAATGAAGAATCATTACCTGCGAGTTTCGAAGTGAAAGGAATAACACCTAAAAAAGGGGCGTTCATCACACTTCTTGGAACAGGGAGCAGGATAGGATGGAAGAATTCAGCGGAGGGATTTGTTGCCACAATTCCCGCTAAATTGAGAAATGATCCTCCGGCGAGGTGGGCTTGGGTGTTCAGGATTTCGGGAGTGGAGTGACCCGCCTTCGTTCCGGAGTTCCGGAACTTGCACTTTCGCTAAAGCTTCAGCGACACGCGGATGGCGGGCAAGGGCGAAAGTGGTCAGACGGCTAGGAATAAGATGTTATTTAGAGCAGCAGCGGAAGTGGTCAGACGGTTAGAAGTAAGATGTTTTATAGGGCATAGGTATTATAATTACATTCAGACAATATAGGAAATGTCATCGCAAACCGTCAGACCACGGGGTAACCGTCAGACCACGGGGAAAAGGAATCAGAAGTGGTCAGACGGTTAGGAATAAGATGTTATTTAGGACATGGGTATTATTATTACATCCATGCTATATAGGAAGGCCATCTCAAACCGTCAGACCACGGGGAAAAGGAATCGGAAGTGGTCAGACGGTTAGGAATAAGATGTTATTTAGTACATGGGTATTATCATTACATCCGTGCTATATAGGAAGGCCATCTCAAACCGTCAGACCACGGGGAAAAGGAATCAGAAGTGGTCAGACGGTTAGGAGTAAGATGTTATTTAGTACATGGGTATTATCATTACATCCATGCTATATAGGAAGGCCATCTCAAACCGTCAGACCACGGGGAAAAGGAATCGGAAGTGGTCAGACGGTTAGGAATAAGATGTTATTTAGTACATGGGTATTATTATTACATTCAGGTTATATAGGAAGGCCATCTCAAACCGTCAGACCACGGGGAAAAGGAATCAAAAGTGGTCAGACGGTTAGGAAGAAGATGTTATTTAGGGAATGGGTATTATCATTACATCCAGACTATAAAGGAATAATCATCTCGAACCGTCAGACCACGGGGAAGGAAATGTCATCGCAAACCGTCAGACCACGGGGTAACCGTCAGACCACGGGGAATGAGACCCGGGAATAAACTATATTGAATTAACTTTATGACGGAACGAAAATTTTTTGCCATGCAAAATAGAAATCCAGTTACATTATTTTTTATTATTTCATTTTCAGCGTGTCAGAATAATATCAATCGGCTGGAGGATGGTTTTCGAAACCCGCTGGAAGATACCAAACCCTGGGTGTACTGGTACTGGATCGACGAGAATATTTCCAAAGAAGGAATTACGAAAGATCTCGAGGCTATGGCGAGGGTAGGGATCGGACAGGCTTTGATCGGACATATTTCTCCAGGGTATGTGCGAGGGGATACAAAAATCTTAAGCAAAGAATGGTGGGATATGGTTGCCTTCGCGGTAAAGGAAGGCCAAAGGCTTGGAGTCGATATCGGATTCTTCAACGGTCCGGGCTGGAGCCAATCGGGTGGGCCATGGATAAAATTGGAGCAATCCATGCGCCATGTCGTCAGCAGGGATGTAAGGGTGAAAGGTCCGGGTACTTTTAATGAGAAGCTGCCCATACCGGGTAAGGATTTCCGGCAAATTGCGGTCCAGGCATTTCCCATTATCCCTGCATCAGAAAAGACTGCTTGCAATGCCGACATAAGCAAAATCCGGTCGGTTCCTGAAACTCCGGATCTTCATAACCTGATTGACGGGGATACCACAACTATTTACCGGTTTCCTGAAAACCTCTTTGGCGGAAAGATTATCCTCGAATTTCAATGCAAGAAGAAACTTTTAATCCAGGCCTTGAGATTTATTTATATGCCGGTATCATTTTATGCTGAGGTTGATTTTCAGGCTGCCGACAGAATCGGTCGGTTTCAAACAATCAGACAGTTCACCCTTGACAGGAGAAATATCAATTTTCAGATCGGACCGAAACGCTTTGAACCGGTATCCTTTTCTGTTCCTGCAACAGATTCAGATAAATACCGATTGGTTCTCAATAATATAAAAGCTTCTTCGGGAGCCGGACTTAAGGAACTGGAGTTACTCGCAGGCGCCGTGGTCGATAATCATATTGACAAACAATTGGGTAAGATGTTTTCAGATCCCTTGCCGTTGTCGGATGCATATCTCTGGCCTGATCAGCCGGAACCCGGAAACGGTTTCGTGATTAATCCGGAAGAGATCGTCGACCTTACCTCACGAGTTGACTCTTCCGGCATCCTGCATTGGGATATCCCTGCAGGCGACTGGCTGATCCTTAATTCAGGGATGATGCCCACGGGAGCTGTAAATGTTCCTGCGCCGCCTGAGGCAACCGGTTATGAGTGCGACAAATTTTCGAAGGAAGCGATCGAAACCCATTTCAATGCCTTTATCGGGAAATTCCTGGAGGAAGTACCGAAGGAAGACCGGAATGCTTTGAAGACAATCGTTATCGACAGCCATGAAGTGGGATCGCAGAACTGGACGGATGGATTTGAGAATATCTTTTTTGCAAGGTTCGGATATGATCCCATACCATGGATGCCGGTCTTTGCCGGAAGAATTGTAAAAAATGCGGATCTGTCGAACCGTTTTTTATGGGACGTTCGGAGACTGACGGCCGACCTCATTGCGGAAAATTATGTTGGCGGGCTCAGGGAGATTTCAAATCGGCATGGATTGAATTTGTGGCTGGAGAATTACGGTCATTGGGGTTTTCCCGCAGAATTTTTACAATATGGAGGGCAGGCCGACATGATTTCAGGGGAATTCTGGTTTGAAAACCCGTTATGGGATCTTGGTCCGCTGGAGTGCAGGGCAGCCAGTTCGGCGGCTCATCTATACGGGAAGAAACAGGTATTTGCGGAGGCCTTCACAGCGGGTTTTAATTTCAGGCAACACCCGGGTTCGATGAAAAGCCGCGGCGACCGGATGTTCTGCGAAGGAATTAATCACTTTGTGCTGCACGTGTACATCCACCAGCCATGGGAAGACCGGGTGCCCGGTGTGACGGCGTGGTTCGGGATGAGCTTCCAACGGAACAATACCTGGTTTGAGCAAAGCAAACCGTGGATCGATTATCTGCGGAGGTGTCATTATATGCTGCAGCAAGGTGAGCCGGTAACGGATATCTGTTATTTCATCGGCGAGGATGCTCCCAAGATGACCGGCGCCCTGAAACCGGCTTTGCCTTCTGGTTATGATTACGATTTTATCAATGCCGAGGCATTAATTAATTCGACGGTTAAAGATGGGAGTCTTACACTCGGCTATGGGAAAAGATACCGCTTGCTGATCTTGCCTGAACTTATTACCATGCGGCCGGAATTACTTGATAAGCTTGAAAGGTTAATTGCCGAAGGGGCCAGCATATTCGGCCCTCCGCCCATATGTTCCCCCAGTTTAAAAGGATATCCCGGTGCAGATGAGAATGTATCGGCGTTAGCATTAAAGATCTGGGGTAATTTGGATGGGGGCAGATCCGTGAACAGGGATTACGGGAAGGGGCACATATACAACAAGATGGAACTGGGGAAGGTTTTCAACAGCCTGCCCCTGGAACCGGATGTGATATGTACTGATTCGGGGATTGTGTGGACACACAGGAAAATGAAGGATACGGACATTTATTTTATCTCCAACCAGCTAGACCGGGAATTCTCAGCCAGGCTTTCTTTCCGGGTGAAAGATAAAGCCCCGGAATTCTGGTATCCTGATACAGGGGAAATCATCGGGTGTTCGGTTTTCCAGAATGTGAACAATCGTACAATAGTGCCGGTCACACTGGATCCGTCTGGTTCGGAATTCATCATATTCAGGAAGACCGCACATCAAACTTCCGCTATTGAGGATCAGAAAGATGAGGAGGCTAAAATGGAATATATTACGATTACCGATCCATGGATACTTTACTTTCCCGAAGGATGGGACGCCCTGGATTCGATCCAGGTTCATCGATTGGTTTCCTGGACGGATTTTCCGCAAGCCGGGATAAAATATTTTTCAGGGACGGCCGTATATCAAAACACATTCGAACTGCAGGAGGAAGTTTTAAATGAGGGGGAACGCATTTTTCTCGATTTGGGGGAGGTGAAGGTAATGGCAGAGGTGACCGTGAACGGGAATAACAAAGGAGTATTGTGGAAGAAACCGTATAAGGCGGATATTACGGATGTCGTAAAACCTGGAAGGAACCGGCTGACAGTCAGGGTCACGAACACGTGGTGGAACCGGCTGGTTGGGGATGAAAGATATCCTGGCGGTTTCCCTGGAAGTGACTTTCATGGATCGAGGACGTTTGTCACCGTAAAAGGCTGGAACGCTAATGATCAACTGCTCACTTCGGGATTGATCGGGCCGGTGGAGGTGGTGATTGTTAGTGAAAATAATTCTCATGATTAGTCCGTTATTTCTTTATAGATCGATGGTTTAACGGTTGAATTGTTGAATTGTTGAATTGCTTAATTGGGAGGGACGTGGAAGGGAGGATTCGCTTTACCAATCGAAGTTTTAATTAAATCTATTTCTTTTAAAAAGATGCCATGATGCGGGGCTAATTAGCCAAGCATAGGCAAGACATAAAGCCCGGGGTGCAATATTTAAATTTGCCGCTCTCATATAAGTAAGCAGCAATTCCAAGGGATTCAAATCCGGTTTTAATATTGGCTACCTTCAGGAGAGTATAAGTATGTGTCTGTTTTATTATTGAAAGCCCAAATTCAGCTAATTCAGATTCAATATCATTTTCCGTAATCAAAAGGCTACAGATTATTTCATCCGATAATAAAATCACATCTTCACATTCACACTGATAATCAGAATATTTTGGCTCAGGATTTAATGAAAATACCGGAGTTGAAAAATCAACCTGGGGATCGGTATTCAGAAGACTTATGATTTCTTTCAGATATATCGAATCCTCATTGATCATTTTCAGTTGAAGCCAATTATTATCCCAGAAGCGTTTTACCTGAACTGAATCGCGGCTTAGGAAATATTTTTTAACGAGATTCAATACTTCCTCCGTACCTATGGTATCGCTTTTAAATTTAACTGCCAATTCATCTTTGTAGAGATATATCCGGATTTTTTCCCAGTCGAATGTATAATAAAAATAATCTTCATTGAAGGGATAATCGCCCCTTGGTAAAGGTTTATGATCCTCATCGTCATTTTTGCAGCCGGGCGAAAAAACAATCAGCAGGATAAACCCTATGGAAAAAATCAGCTTCAATTCGGGAATCCGGGATGTCCGTTTTAATTAATATAACACATGTAGAAGGTAATTAGTTGCAATTGGATGTGAATTATATCAGGCAATTGGTGAAAGGGGAATTGTGAAATCGAGGAATCGGGGATTCCGGTTTTCATATAATACCTGGCCTATCAGATAAGGTCCGGGTTACACAGTCGGTTACCCGATTCCTCAAATCCTCGTATCCTCGAGGAAGTTATAATCCATTATTCATTGCCCTGAACCCGTCGATAATCTGCTGCGCCGTGCCGGGCATTGTTCTCGAAACCATAGGCTCGTAACCGCCTTCCTTGTAGGCAATGTCGGTGCAAAGGTACCCGCTGCTTCCGTTGCAATGCGTCATGATGAACGTGTTCTTGTAGGGTGAATCTTCCTTGATCTTCAGGCCGATCTCGTTGAAAAGCTCGCCTGAAATACCGCACAGGAGTATATTCCCGATCTTCATGGTGGCAAGCCTGATCTCCCTTTCCCCGTCGGGGGTCAGCGAAACATTCGGTTGCCTGGATTCGCTTGGCTTTTTACCTTTCGCCATCAGGGACTGGGATACCACTTCAAGTTCATTCGCCTGTTTGGTCTCGATTTCATCATATACTTTCTTCACCTCCCTGCCAAGGATATAACCCATGGAATTGATATCGCCGAAATTATCGTTGGGTCCGTAAATTGGGTTTATATCCCCTGAAGCGCCGGCCGAAACCATGATCACTGCTGAACCCAGGGATTTTTCAAGCTCCCTGGCAGTGGCACCAGGCCAGTCGCCGGTGATCTGGTAATTTTCCTGTCCGCCGGTAGTGCCATGGCAGGGCCAGTTGACCATCAAGCCGATTGTTTTGGAATTCATGTCATCTACACGGATTACGCCCACTTCCTGGTCGCATATTCCATAGGGATTCCTCCCCAGGGAAATGGATCCATCGGCGAGCTCAGACCTGCGATTAATATTCATTTTACAAATCCCTTTCCCCACGCCGATCTTTGCAGGCTGGATTTTGTCGGAAGCCTCTTTTACCACCTGTACGAGCTTATCCTGGAGGGTGGCGATATATTTTTTTTCATTTTCGGATAGATCATTTTCGTATGCCCTGGTGATTGGGCCGCCATGGTTATGCACCGCGCTCATGAGGATGTTTGCGGCCGGTATCCCGGTTGATTTGGCGATCCTGCTCTTTGTTTCATCCACATAATCCATGGCGTAGCTGATCACGTCGGAGGTAATCACGCAGGTTTTGGTGGTACCATCATCGAATACTGCAGCAGCGGCAAACAGGTCGTCATGCACGCCCTTGAATGGGTCTTTCCTGGCGGCATACCCGCTCATCCGCACAGGGTCGGCCGGAGTGATGAGGATTTTGGAAAATCCCGCTTTGATCGGCGCCGTTTGGTTCTCTGGTTTTACCGATAAGGTTAATATCCCCGCGAATACGAAGACCGGTATAAGAAGGAATGAGGTTTTAAGATTTCTTTTCATAGATATTTATTTCTCTTAAGGATTCAAGATTATTATCCAGGCAATTTACAAATAATTTTATTATTGCCACCCTGAAGCATATTATATAGCTTCAGGGCACAAACGCTCGAAGATCAACTAAGGAAATGCTGCGATAACCTTTTTGAATCCCCATGTCTTTCTGCCGTGGAGACGAATATTTACTCACTGCTGTTGCCGGATTTGTCGACGGCGACCACCCTGTAATAATATTTCGGCTGACCGTACGTCCAGGTATCCCGCCATTCGGTAGCTATTGTTGATGCGATCTGATTAATTGGTTTTATTTCTACTTCAGGCGTGGTTGCCCTGTAGATGCGGTAGTAGCAGAAATCGGTCTCGGTATTAGCCTGCCATCTAACCATATTCCGGTCACGGTTATCGGGAGGCGGGGATTTTTCAGGGCTGAACGTCATTCCTTGTACAGGGGCAGGTGGTTTCTCATCGAAATTGGAGGTATAGACTACAAGGGAATATGCGGGAAGGGTATCCGACATTACGCTGCCTGAAAAAGTCAATTTTTTTGACCATGGCTGCAAATCACCAAAATAATTGAAAGGAACATTCGCAGGATCATAAACAAATTTTCTGAATTCCGTGCCAGAAGGAATTCCGTTATAGGTGATCTTTACTATCTGCGGCATAGTTGTCCTGCTCACAACAGCAATTGACCACGTATTATTCTTTACATTTTTCAGGACAGATACTCTCAGCAAAGTATCGGAAGCAATTGATTTATATATCTTGGCAGGGCCCCTGAAATATTTCGTTAGCAAGCCAAGGGCATAATAGTTCGGCCTTGTCGTGAAATCGTCGAAATACCATTTGAAAAGGCCCCACTTATTGGCGTACTTGCTTCCATGCCGGGTAGGCATGTCGGCGAATGTCCAGTAACCGCTGGCATATATGCCCCCGTTCATCTGGGCCATCACCGCTTCGGCAACCTGGATGCCAACATAGGGTTCAGCAGGTGTATTGT
>DATDPY010000095.1:0-2225 GCA_035292565.1 Cyclobacteriaceae bacterium
CGGCCTTTTCAGCAACGCCTGGAGGCAATTTAGATTTTTGATCACCCCCGCATGAAGTTAAAAGGCTGAGGATCACTGCTGAAACAACCGAAATGATATTCTCGCGATTTATGATAAAGGATTTCATATTGATTTTTGGAATCGAAGTTAAAGCCCCGGGAGACAAGAATTATATGATTTAAATCATATAGGGAATTACCGGATGGTTACCGGAAATATTAATTACTTGAGGTAGATCTTGTGACCAGTGACTTCAAGCCTGCCTTCCCTGGCGAGTTTTTTAATGGTCCTGATCACAGTTTCAACACGCAGGCCTGTCATATCGGCTATCTGCTGTCGGGTGTATGGGATATGGAATTTATTTTCGGATTCCGGTTTCTGGTTTTTACGGATATATTTCAGCATGGTCATAATGATATGCTCCGGGTTGTAAGATGAGATTTCCTTCAATACCATGCTCTTGTACCGCAGTCTCTCCGCCATCAGGTAGGTGAACTTTTTCATTAATTCGAAATCCTTTTTGAGGATTTCAAGAAATACGGCGGCCTGAAGTTTTGCCACCACGCAATCCTCCAGGGCTATGGCACTGCTTGGGAATGGGAAATTACCGAAGATGGCCGGTTCCCCGAAGCTTTGACCGGCATTGAATATTCCCTGGATGAATTCCTGTCCGTCGCTGCTGAAACTGCACATTTTTACCGAACCCGTGATCACCTGGTAATAGAACAGGGGAGGATCATCTTCGTAGAAGACATAATCATTCCTGGAATAATTATTGAATAAAGCATTATTGGCCTTCAGGACCTCCTCCGGTATGATCATTCCCGTTTATTATTAAACCTGCAAATACCAAATTAACGGAAATGCCGGCATCGAACAATACCTTTCAGGGGCTATTCAGGTTTTTAAGCTTTTCTTTGAGGTAAAAATTCTCGAGAAGCATATGGTAGTGGTATTCGTATTCGAATGTCCTGAGGTCGTCGAAGAGCAGGGTAATTTCGAAAATAGATTCGTCAGGCGACACAAACTGGTTGGTGATCTTACGTATGGCATGCAGATTCTCTGCAATGGCCTGGTGGTCTTCAGCCATCCATTCCATGGCTTCCGCGATCTTTTCTGAACTGTTTTTATCCGTGGGATTGTTTTTCATGGCTGATACAATCAGCGGAAACAAGTACTCTTCCTCCTCCAGGAGATGGTCTTTCTGAACAAACATAAAGTCCCTGAATTCCTTTTTCAGGATGGCCAGCAGGGGAAAAGAAGCTCCGTGGAGCAGTTCCATCGAATTGATCCTGTTAAAAAGACCGGAAATTTTATCCAGAAGGTTTTTGTGATGATTTTCGTGGATAAAGGACACCAGGAATTCCTTGTCCCAGTCCCCCGGCTTCGCAAGGCTGAAAAAATGATTCGTATGCCTGAGGGCTTCTAAGATAAATTCACGTGGCGTGATTTGCCGGTTCCTGAGGAAATCACTCACCTTTCTGTCGCCTGAGTGGAAATAGGGTATCCCGTATTTTTCAAATATTTCTATCGAGGATGGATTCTGGCCGATTAACTCATTGATTGTATAATCCGGGGATATGGCCGTGAATCCCACACGCCATACCGGGGGTCCTTCTCCTTGGTTCACGGCTGAGAATAATCCTTTCCTATTCCTTTCGAGGAATTTTATAAAGGCCGTCGGGTCATATTGAAACACGACAACGAGACACTGGTCATGCCTGAGCTGGTCCAGGTTGGCGATAATGGATTTTTTCAGGTCAAAAGGTGATAGCAGCCTTATATCGAGCTCTTCGGTATCCATGAAATGATATGAACTTGATTTTCATAAAAGTAATATTAACTGTTCGCAGCCCTTATGATTGTGATCATAGATGCCGGAATATTACAAAGCATTGCTTATCTTCGCTGCTGATTTGGTTCTTCCGGCCCTCCGATATGTACAGAAAAATATTAACAATCCTTTTTACATTCTTTTCGGCAGTTGCATATGCACAGGAGTCCGATAACCTGGAGGTACATAATGACTGGCGGATAAAAAAAGATGACGACGGGGTGCGAGTTTACGTTAGGTGGAAGGAGAGTCCGGCCGGGATAAAATCCCGTCAACTGCGGGTTGAAATGTCGGTTCGATCAACAATCTCAGCCGTGGTTTCCGTGGTTAAGAACGAAAAGCGGGCGCCAGAGTGGATTAACAGGGTGAAAACTTATTACCATTTCGATAT
>DATDPY010000096.1:0-5592 GCA_035292565.1 Cyclobacteriaceae bacterium
TATTTCATTTTGAGTCATTGTTGCTGGCCTGGTTCATTATGCTGGGCGTGGTAACGCTTCATGAATTCGCCCATGGACTTACATGCAAACACTTCGGAGGACACGTTCATGAGATCGGTTTTATGCTCATATATTTCCAGCCTGCTTTCTATTGCAATGTAAGCGAGGCATGGTTGTTTCCCGAAAAATCGAAGCGCATGTGGGTTACCTTCGCAGGGGGATATTTCGAAGTATTTTTGTGGGCTGCGGCCACCCTGATCTGGCGCATGTCCGATCCCAGCACCACATTGAATCACTTTGCCCTGGTTGTATCTGCAACATCTGCCTTTAAAATGTTTTTCAATATGAATCCTTTGATCAAACTCGACGGTTATTACCTTCTGAGCGACTGGCTTGAAGTCCCGAATCTCAGGCAAAAAGCTTATAATTTTCTCATGTCAAAGATCCGCCGCCTGGCGGGAATGAGGACGGATCAGCTGAATGACGATGGCAATGGGAAAAAATGGGTCCTGCTGGTTTACGCTACCCTTTCCACCGTCTATATATACTGGTTGTTGAGCAGGATCGGAATTTGGTTCGGGAACTATATGATAAGTCATTACCAGGGGCTGGGTTTTATCGTGTTTACTGCCGCCCTGGGAATATTTTTCAGAAAGCCAATAGGCAATGCCATATCGCCGGTCACAACGGGGTTAGGGGCCCGGACATCGGTAAAGATGCGACTCCCGCGACCTGTAAAATGGATAATTGTGATCGGCTGTATTGTTTCCGCGCTTTTATTTATCAGGATGGAACTGAAGGTATCGGGCTCATTTACCGTCCTTCCCTTGCATAATGCCGATGTACGTTCGGATGTATCTGGTACCATCACCAGGTTTTATACAGATGAAGGAGATTATATTGAGAAGGGCCAGACGCTCGCACAGCTTTCGAACCGCGACTACTATGCCGACCTGAATAAGACCCGGGCCGAGATCGAAGCCAGCGAGGCCAGGTTGAAGCTGCTTAAATCCGGGGCCCGCCCGGGTGAAATTGAAGTGGCAAAAATGCAGGTTTCCAAAGATGAAGAATTATATGAAATTGCCAGGAAACAACTCGAAAGAGATAAACAGCTTGCAGACCAGCAATATATTTCAACAGCCAAATTCGAAGAAACGAAACAACTGGCAACCGTCCGCGAAAAATCCCTGGAGGAATCCAAAGGGAAATTGAAAATCTTACTGTCGGGAAACCGGCCGGAAGAAATTGAGGCCACGGAAGCGGACATCCGTGCTCTTGAAGCGCATGAACGATATCTGGAAGAACAAATCAATGCGCTCACCGTCCTCAGCCCGGTCTCGGGTGTAGTGGTCACGCATAAATTAAGGGAAAAGATCGGCGAAAACATTGAAAAAGGCGACCTCATTGCCGAAGTATTTGAACTTAAAGCGGTTAACGTTGAAATAGCTATTCCGGAAAAAGAGATCGGCGATGTCAGGCTTGGTCAGAAACTTCAGCTAAAGGCACGGGCATATCCTCATATTATGTTCGAGGGAAAGGTGAGCATGATCGCCCCCGTAGCGAATAAACCTGATGAAGAATGGAAAACAGACCGGACGGTTCTTGTTACTTCGCAATTGGATAATTCGGAAGGGCTTTTAAAGCCGGAGATGACCGGCAATGCAAAAATACATTGCGGCAGGGTCAGACTGTTCGACCTGGTTACCCGGAGATTTGTCCGGTATTTCCGGGTGGAATTCTGGTCATGGTGGTAGCGAATCGGAATTCTTTTACTCCGGCTCACAACCCAAGGATGACTGAAATCCATTGCATGATGATAGCCGAAAGCCAACCGCCGTAGGTTCCGATCACATATCCAAATACAGCGAGCAATACCCCAACCGGGGCAAGTACCGGGTTAAATGCAGCAGCTACCACCGGGGCCGAGGCTGCTCCGCCGATATTCGCCTGGCTTCCAACCGCAAGAAAAAAGAAGGGGGCTCGGATCATTCGTCCTACCAGAATAAGCAGGCCGCCATGGATTAAGATCCATATGGCTCCCAGGGCAAACAAACCCGGATTATCGAATATCCGTAGCAGGTCCATCTTCAGACCTATGGTGGCCACCAGAAAATAAATAAAATAAGTTCCGATTTTTGAAGCACCTGCACCTTCGTAATTCCGGGCTGAGGTCATTGAAAGTCCGATCCCAAATGCGGTGGAAAGAATGATAAGCCAGAAAAATCCGGAGGTAAAGTTGAATCTCTCCATGATCTCTCCTGCATTCGTGAACCAGGCGGCCAGTTTCCCGCCAAGCAGTTGCGAAAGGGCGGTAAATCCGAATGCAATGCCAAGGATAACCGCATAATCCGTAAGCGATGTTATCCTCGCCGTTCTTGTATTAAAACTCTTCACATTCCCGATTATTTTCCCTAGCGTGGATGAATTAGCCCTGAACAACCTATCTGCAAGCTGCGATTTGGCCGCACCAAGCAGAAGAATAGCCATCCAGATCTGTGAGATAACGATATCCACTGTGATCACCATGGAATAAAGTTGCGCGGAGGGCTTGAAAATACCATACATCGCTGCCTGATTGGGTGCCCCGCCGATCCAGCTTCCCGCTATCGCCGATAATCCCCTCCACACAGCATTTGAACCTGTCCCGGACAAAGTATCCGGGGAAATAAAATAAATGATCAACATAGCTATCGGGCCTCCCAAAATGATCCCGATACTCCCGGTAAAAAACATGATCAGTGAAACTGGCCCCAGCCGGAAGATCTCTTTCAGATTGACATTCATAGTTAACAGGATCAATGCCGCCGGGAGCAGGAAATTTGATGCGAAATGATACAGGCTTGAAGAAGGTTCATCAACAATATGAAATGTCGTTAAAAGGGATGGAATAAAATAACATAGCAACAACGGCGGGACCAGTGAAAAAAACTTTTTCAGGACCGGTCTTTCCGACGATGATGTCCTGAAAACCAGGCCCAGGATCGAAAGGATCAGGCCCAGGATAATAACATCATTTTTAATCAAAGAGATGGAATGGTTTTGCCTGGAATTATTTCCCGGATTATATGCAAGAATTCACTCAGGATCATGGCAGTTGCTCCCCATATGATTTTTCCTTCCACGTCGTAATAAGGCGCTTCGATAGTTATATTATCGGTCACTTGTATATCGGTGACCTTGCGTCTTTTTTCATCAGCAATTTCGGCAAGGGTAACAATATGAATGGATTCTACTTCCGCCGGGTCGGGTGAATACTCAGGCTTCCCGGGAATGTAGCTTACCACCGGCAGGACCGTGTTCTGGCTTGCCTGTATATGCAGCTCGGTCAACACGCCGAGCACCTGCATGTCGGCGGATTCGACACCGATCTCCTCCCTGGTTTCACGGATGGCGGTCACGATTCTGTCTTCATCGGATTCTTCCATTCTTCCTCCCGGCAACGCCATCTGCCCGCTGTGAACGCCGGAATTCAGCGGTAGTTGGATAAGGGGAAATTTCCACTGGTTTTTTTCTTTATACAACATAATCATTACGCTCGATATCCTGTGGGATTCAGATCTGCTCAGGTAAAATGGAGGGACCCTTCTCGAAGAAGGCGCCATATACATCTGCGCCGCTTCTCCGGGAAGGGGAAGCGCAAGTCTTTCCTGCAGTCTCTGTATAAATGCCTCCATCGCTTAGGCCTTGATTATTTTTCAATCTTTAAAAATACCGAATAAATCCTGGACGTGGTAACCCACAGGAACCTGGAATAATTCCGGGTCGAGGGATGCCTTCCTGACTTTTGTCGCCTCGACGATCATCGGTTGATCCTCGCCTTCCGAGTTATTCATATTTTCGATCCGCAGGGGAAAGCCCTCGGATGTAAATAGTCCGCCCATTATGCCGGTTTTATCGCCAAATTTTCCCAGGCCATGGAATTGGATTTCCCGGGTAAGCCATGCAACGGATTCCAGGTTTCCATCGGCACCCAGGATATTATATTTTCTGCATTCATAACCTACAATAACGCGGGTTTCACTTGCCGGTTTAAAAGTCACGACGCTTGTATCGGATTTTTCCTGTACCTCACGGAGAGCGCCCTCATATTCCTTCCTGAATTCCTCCGGTACCTCTCCCATCCTGATATTTTCCAACCCGGGATTCAATTCCAGCCTGATCACATTTTTGGAAGAATCATCGATCATATAAGCAGCATTCTCCGAGGATTTTAATAAAATTCTTGATCCGGGCACTTCGGCCATATGCGCCCTGATCAGCAGATCCTGTCCCCGAATGTAAAATGACATGGTACCGGAAGGAGCAATTTCCCCAGTCCCTGTGGAAATGATCCTATACTCGATTATCCCCTCGAATGCGTCCTGCCCGCATAAAATATCCGGCATGGCCAGGAACAGAAATAACACTATATTTCGCATTATTTGAGCTGTCAGTTTAACCTGATCATAGATGTACCGTTTTTTATGTTCACCCGGTAAATCAATGGTTCTATCTGGAACTTACGTGAATATTTTTTCAAAATTTTATCGATGAATGCTTCTGCTACTTCCCGGTTAACCAGGTTGATCGTACAGCCTCCGAATCCTCCTCCCATCATCCTGGACCCGGTGACACCTGAATCACCCGCAATTTCGACCAGAAAATCGAGCTCATCACAGCTCACTTCATATATCCGTGCAAGCCCGGCATGCGTCTCATACATTTTAGCACCGAATGAATTTATATCATTCATCTCAAGATCCCTGCAGGCGGTTTCTACCCTCCTGATTTCATCCGCGACATAACGACATCGCATAAAAACCTTTTCAGGGAGCTCGACTTCATGCGACGTGATCATCGCGGGACTAACGTCGCGAAGACTTGATATCCGTTTATCGCTTCGTTTCAAAATGGCCACTCCTTCCTCACATTCCTTACGACGGGTGTTATATTCAGAGGATGCAAGGGAATGCTTAACGCAGGTATCGCAGAGAATGATTTCATGATCCTGCAGTCTGAGAGGAAAATAAATGTGATCGAGCGACCGGCAGTCAAGCCTGATAACCTGGTTCTCCTTCCCGAAAAGGTTGGCGAACTGGTCCATGATCCCGCAATTCAGCCCGGCAAAGTCCTGCTCAGCTTTCAGGGAAAGTTTTGCCAGTTCTACACTCCCCAGCTTGAAGCCGAATAATTCGTTCAGGGCGAAAGCTAATCCGCATTCTATCGCAGCCGACGAGGAGAGCCCTGCCCCGATGGGTATGTCGCTTGCGAATAGGCAATCAAATCCGGGCACATCATATCCCGATTTCTGAAGCTGGTCAACGACGCCAAAAAGGTAATTCGGCCACCGCTTATTGTTCCGTTTTAAATTCGAATTGGCAACTTCTACCGATTGATCCAGGTCGCTGGCATAGATCCTGATTTTTTTTTGACCGTTCGGTTTTAATGCCAGCACAACTTCCTTATCAATCGCGCCGGGAAGGACAAATCCATCATTATAATCCGTATGCTCGCCGATTAGGTTGATCCTTCCCGGTGACCGCGTTAGCGCCGGCATTCCTCCGTATATTTCCCGGAATTTTCCAACGATCTCGTCGGGATTAATTTTATTTC
>DATDPY010000097.1:0-7538 GCA_035292565.1 Cyclobacteriaceae bacterium
CATTTATTATAACAATCAGGACGGCACTTTCACTGCTAAGCCAGGTGAGATCATCGGACTATATTCGGGTACAATATCTGTGGCCGACCCCAATGGCGACGGATACCCGGAGATATTTATCATGGGAACTGACGGTACGACATTAAAATCCATATTATACAAGTATGATCCGGCAGCAAAGATTTTTAAGATCCAACCCGATTTCGTTATACCCGGTTTAGCCAATGGTTCATCCGACTGGGGTGATTTTGATGGGGATGGTTATTTAGATCTTTCCATAATCGGCGAAGGACCCGGAGGTGTTAATAATTTACTTCAGATCTATCGATATGGAAACGCAAGTGTGTATGCCGATCTATCATCGCTTATTCCGAATGTTGGACAGGGATCTGTGCAATGGGGTGATTTTGAAGGTGATGGCGATCTCGACTTGTTGGTCGGATCTGCAAACCAGGTTTCTGTTGTAGAAAATAGCGCCGGTATTTTTTCAAACATAATGTATTCAATCCCTGGCTCAGGTTTAATGAAAGCCCGTTTTGGCGACCTCAATGCTGATGGCGGCCTGGATATCCTGACTAACTCCGGTTTATACCGGATATTTCGAAACCAGGTTAATAATACGCCAACTGTGCCAACGAGCCTCACCAGCAGCGTTAACGGATATCAGGCCAACCTGGTCTGGTCTGCAGCATCTGATTTAGAAACTCCAGTCAATGTGTTGACATATAATGTGCAGTTAATGCATCCCGTCTTTTATCTTGACTGGACCATCACTCCTCCAGGCGAATACTTTTCGGTTTTTCCTGGTCAAAATATGTCTTCCCTCCCTGGAAATGCGGGACAAGTATCGAGCTTAAAAGTTAATGATCTGGAAGTAGGCGATTACCAATGGAGAGTGCAGGCCGTCGATGCATCATTGAAAGCTTCCGACTGGTCTGCATTTAGCAATTTCTCAGTCGTCCAGCAGCCCCCCGCAGCACCCTATAACCTCCAGGGCAGGGTCGTCAATTATACGGATGTCGAACTATCCTGGAGCGACGCCTCGGATGATGAAGATGGCTTCCGACTCGAACGGTCTCAGGATAATTACACATGGACTCAGGTTGCCGATGAAGGGGCGGGAACAGGTGATCTGGTTTTCGATATTACGACTTATACCGACCAGGGACTTGCTCTGGGAACAATATATTATTACAGGGTAAGGTCAACAAATGCTTTCGGGCAATCGGCTTATTCGGCGGTAATTACCGTTGTTACCTTGTCAGGAAATGTTGGCGATCCAACCGCCTGGGCCTGGGCAACATCCGCATACGGCGATGCCGTCACCAATGTGAATGACCTCGATATTGCATTAGACAATAATCTTTATATAACAGGTTCATTTACAAATTACATCAACGTTCAGTCACTTACCGAGGGCTATGCAAACGGTGACAACGATTTTTTCTTTGCTGATATGTCACTGGGTGGAAATGTCAATTCGATCAATACACTATCGAACCCTTCCAATTCCGAAGCCGGGCTGCAGTTCCTGATCGACAGGGTGAACATGCAGCAATATTCCCTTGAATCATTTACCGCCGCATTTACAGCATTCGGGAAAACATTTACCCCCATCAATACTTCAGGCGATCCGGAATTCTTGATCAATGGCTTTCCCTCATATCTTGATGTGGCGCCTCTCTTTAACATCCAGATAACCAATACAGGGTATAAAGAAGGGATATTTATGGAAATGCTCCCAGACGGCAATTTTATTGTCGCAGGGAATACAAAGTATGCAATATATGTTGGAGCCAGTTATATCGGAGTTTCTTACACGAATAACGGATTCATGGCTAAGATCGGTCCGGCAGGTAATATTATTTGGGCAATTAATATGTTCGGTACTCCTGCCGGATACATGAACGACATGAGTATCGATGGTAACGGAAATATATACATCGCCGGAAATTACAGTTCATACATTTATATTAATTGGAACTATTACTCAAGTCCAGGCGGTGGCAATGAAGTATTTATCGCAAAATTTGATCCAAATGGAAGTTTGCTATGGGTATCCCAATCTTCCGGCACCGGAACCACAGATCAAATGATGGCCGTTACCACCGGCAATACAACTCTTGGACCTGAAATGGGCGTATATGCTGCGGGAATATATAGCAATTCCATTACCTATAACGGGGAAACACTTAATACGGAAGGCACCTCAAATTCCTTCCTTGTCAAATTAAATGCTGATGGACAGTTCAGGTGGTTGAAGCCTGTCGGGAATCAAACTGCCGTGAATGATGTAGTTACTTATGACATTGCTTCAGATGAGAATGAGAACCTTTATCTGACGGGCTATTATTCCGGAACCGGCTATTTTAGTGACCGCGTCATCAACAGCCAGGGCGATAATGATATGTTCGTTGCCAGGTATGATTCTTCATGTCAATTGTTATGGATGAAATCTGCGGGTGCGGAAAGTCAGGAAAGAGGCCGTAAAATCACCCTTGATGACAAGAATGATATATATGTATCAGGAACCTTCCGAAGCAGTTTTCCCTATTTCGGCCCCTTTGGCCTGAGCAGCTTCGGCGATAGCAACGATGATATATTTATCGCTAAGCTTAACCAGACCAATTTACTGGCCTTGCCGGATCTGGAATTAAAAATCACCTCACAGTTCCCTGATGTTGTGGATAGGGACAATCCACAATTCACGTTGAATTTTACAGTCTGGAACAGGGGAGAAATTGCATCCCCCGGCACAAACGTTCAGTGGTTCCAGTCACCGGATTACTGGTTTGAAGTTACCCCGAACGATAACTCACAAGTTGGAAACTATAGTCTTTCTTCGATAAATCCCGGGGATTCCGTTACTTTCCAGGAAACGATTACTCCAGGAAGCCTTCAGGACAGGCCACATTTCCAGCTTTATGCCAATTATAACCTGGACTTCCCTGAATTAACCAGGACAAATAATTATGATCAAACAGCGGTGGATAACAATGAACCTGTAAATAGAGTCGCAGTTCTTCAGGACAGTTACATTGATCAATATAATCCTGCTGCCTATTACGGTGAAATGGCCAATATGACTGTTAATGAAAATCCGGATAATTCTGCCAGTCGCAGAGGTCTTATAAAATTTGATATCGGGCATATCCGCCAAACGGCCAATTATGCCAAACTTCAGGTTTACGGGAAAACCGATCCCTCCAATTATGTCAATATATATACCTTCGATGTCGATCTCTATAGCGCAGGTCATTCCAATTGGGGAAGCCGGTTGGACCCGGACAGCACCCTGGTAACCTGGAACAACAGCCCGCCTCTGGGGAATTGGCTTGCTTCTGCAGTATTTTCCAACGCAGAAAATTATGTCGAATTCATCAACGATACATTGACGGAGTATATAAATAATTCCATTTTAAACGGAGATTCCCTGATATCATTTTATATCCTGGGCAAAAATCCAACCGGAACAGAAAATGTTCTGGTTTTTACGCAGGAAACAACCGGAAATTCCCTCTTAACAAATCTTCACCTCGATGCATCCCCTGTTGATCTGAAAACAACCAATTCAAACCTTGGCGCTTCCAGTGTTGAATTGGGTGATCCGGTTAATCTCTACGCCGAATATTATAATGAATCATCGTTATCGCTAAATATGACTGCACGGGCAGCCGCCTACCTCTCTGTAGACACAATTCTTGATGCGGGCGACTTTGAACTTATTTCCATGAATATCCCGGACTGGTGCAGTTATTGCTATAATTACATAGATCAGGAATTTATATTTGATTTCACATTTAACACCGGCGACTATTATGTGTTATTTGTTACTAACCCTGATAATGCGATCAATGAATTGCTGAAGTCCAATAACCTGAAATACAATGCTATCACCCTCCTTCCGGGAACTGCACCTGACCTCGCTATCATAAACCCTAACGTTACCCCCGGCCAGGTCCAGCCTGACAACGATGTAACTGTATCTTGCGAGATTAAAAATATTGGTACTGCTGACCTGATCAGCGATACTTTTTTCCGATTGCACCTTTCGTACGATACACTTCTTGACGGCACCGATTTACTGTTAAAGGAGATAAGTTTGGGAGGATTGAATGCCGGCATGAGCCATAATATTTCAGAAGTAATTAACATGACCTCAGTAGCTGAAGGAAATTATTATATATTGTTTTATGCCGATGCGGGAAATACAGAATTAGAACTTTCGGAAAATAATAACTTCCGCAATGATGCCCTGATTGTAAGCTGGACAATATCTGATATTGATAAGCCTGTGATCGGTACCATAACCTATAACCCCACTGATCCCGTTGCCGGATTTGGAAATATGACTTTTACAGTCGATGTGAATGATGATAGCCCCTTGAATCAGGTGACCTTTGAATATAGCGCAATCATGACCGATACGTCATCCTGGAACTCAGTGAATATGAATTATGTTGGCGGACCGACCTATTCTATCAATATTTTGGAATCTTCATTTCAAAATGTCGGACTGAGATACCGGGTTTCCGCCACAGACAATTTCGGGAATACAGCTTTAACATCAACTCAATATATAAACCTGAATAAATCAACTGATTCTGAATATGTTCAGATCGGATCCACAGGAAATACGCAGGAGGCCTACCGGATTATATCAATACCCTATGAACTGCAAAACTGGTCAGTCAGTTCAATCTTTGAAGATGACTTTGGACAATATGATATTACCCAATGGCGTTTGTTCCGCTACGCGCATCCCAGCTATGCAGAGATGAACAGCGGGGCCCTGCTTGCAAGAGGCAAAGGCTATTTTCTGATCAGCAAGTCTTCATCCTCATTTGATGTTGGACCCGGTAATCTGCCTGATGAAATTCCTGGGGAAGAATTTATTATTCCGCTGGTATCCGGATGGAACCTGATCGGGAATCCATACATTTTCGATGTGCTTTGGGATGACATCTTATCATACAGCAATTACCCGAGTGGGATCGACGGGCAACAACCCAGAAGCTTTAATGGACAATTTCAGAATACCGATGGTATTAAAACAAAAAGCGGGGTATTTATCTTTAGCGAAGGGCCTCTCAACCTCTTCATTCCTGTCGTCAGAGGAACGATTGGTTCGCGTATTGCGGAATCAGGAACTAATTTCTTGAAAAATGGATTACATCAAACCGATTGGGAGGTACCCTTGCAGCTTACCGACGGCGTATTAATAAATGACTTCGCCGGGATAGGAATGAGACAGGATGCTTCCTTTGGGCACGACAAATACGATGACTATACCTTGCCCCGCTTTCAGGATTACCTGGAGCTAAACCACCAGGGACAGAAAACTGCTGGCGTCAGCTTTACTAAAAACATCGTTCCATCCGATGAATCGTATTTATGGAGTTTTACCGTAGAAACGGGGACTACAAATAAGACCATTACGATTTCGTGGGACAATTCATATTTCGGGAATGAGAAAAACCTGACTTTGATCGATATGGATAATGAGGTGCAAATCGATATGGTCTCGGTCAATAATTACTCATTCAACGCCCGGCAGATAAATAATTTCAGGATCATTTATGGGAACTCTGATGTCTATCCGTTTGGCTTGATGAAGCCCGCCTTCCCGAATCCATTTGAAGACCATACGCAGTTTGGATTTATTCTCGAAAAGCCCTGGAGTAAAGTAAATGTCAAAATCTTCAATTCCTCCGGCAGCCAGGTGAACAGTATTTTTGATGGTGAATTGCCAGAAGGATATCATGAAATGACCTGGAATGGACAAGATTGGGCAGGGCACAAAATGCCCCCCGGAGTTTATTTTGCGGCATTTAGGGTCAATTCCGGCGAGGTGATAAGGAATATATCGATGAAGATTGTTAAAAAGTAACTTATTTTGTAAATTATCGTTTACTTTTTATATATATTTAAGAATAAATAGTAAGATTCTAATACACCCCAATTATGAAAAAGGTTGTTATTTTTAATTTCAGCCTGGCAATAATTTGTTTAATATCCCTGCAGGCTTTTGGCCAAACCGTAACAGGCAGGAGCAATTCGTTGTTCCTGGATATCAAGACTGAAACAAAGATTGCGAGCGCATCGGGAATTACCATCTCATGGGTATACCCCGACTACCCAACCGTAATCGTCAACAAAAACAGCATTACGGTTAAAGCTGGTTTAAACAGCGGGGAAGAATTAAAAGACGTTCAATTGTATATCAATGATCTGCCTGCCCTTGCGGACCGGGGATTCGCGGTAGTTAAATCCGACCCGTCACAGCAATTTGATAAGCTTATCGACAAGGAAATCCAGTTGCGGGAAGGCAAAAATGAGATAAAGATCTTCGCAAGTGATAACAGTGGTTTTGAGCAAACTTTTACCCGGTATATCGACTTCAAACCGGAACAAAAGGCTCTTGCCATGAGGACCGACAGGGCTCTTTTGATCGGTACAGACGACTATGTGGAATGGGGTGACCTCACAAACCCGGTATTCGATACAAAGACGATTGATGAAGAGTTGAAAAATTATTTTGGATTCGAGACCGAGACCTTGTTGAATCCAAACAAAACCGCCATCCTTAATAAATTAAGGGAATACGCCAAAAAGAGCTATATGCCTGATGACCAGTTGTTTATTTTTATCGCCGGCCATGGACAATTCGATGAAGTATTCCAGGAAGGATACGTTGTAACCACCGATTCGAAAAAAGACGACGAAGCGAAAGAATCCTACATCCAGCATTCTTCTTTAAGGACCTATGTCAATAACATACCGTGTAATCATATTTTCATAGTAATGGATGTTTGCTATGGCGGCACATTCGATCAGGCCATCGCGAAATCGGGAAGCCGGGGAGACGATGATATGTATAACGATGTTGCCCCTGCTGATTTTATCAGGCGTAAACTTCAGTTCAAAACCCGCCGCTATCTTACTTCAGGCGGCAAGCAGTATGTACCCGACGGAAGACCAGGAGCCCATTCCCCATTCGCAAGAAAAATGCTTGAAGCGATGAGAAATTATGGCGGAAGGGACAGGATACTGACCCTTGGTGAAATCATAACCTACGTTGAAACGATAAACCCCGAACCCAAATACGGTGAATTTGGTGATAACGAACCCGGAAGCGACTTTGTATTCGTGGCCAAATAGGACCTTATGAGGCTGGTATCGGTCCTGATCATAATACTGCTATCTCCCGTTATTTCCATTGGCCAGATAAAATATGCAAAAGGGCTGCGTTTTGACACTGAACAATACCGGAAAGTACCCAAAAAAGCATCACTGATCAGGGGCGATTATGAAGACATTCCGGACAACGCATCGGTCAAGCAATTCAGCCCTTATCCCGGTAACCAGCTCCAGTTAAACACTTCGGTGTCATGGGCAGTCGTATATGGGGCAAGAACAATCATCGATGCCCAATCAAACGGCTTAATGACAAAGTCGGAAATCTCCTATGCCAGCTATTCTCCGGTGTTTAATTATGTTTTGTCAACTCCGGAAGGCAGCCTGGGATGCAAAACCCA
>DATDPY010000098.1:0-3345 GCA_035292565.1 Cyclobacteriaceae bacterium
CATCATTCCGCAGCCTGGAGGCCTCAGCTAAAGCCCAGGCAGAAGACATATGGATATTCGTATTCCCGTGGAAAAGATTGTCGCGGTAAATCGGGAAGGTGCGCAGTACATATTCGTCGTTCAGTTTTGTGCCGTCATTGAACTGGCGCAGCATGTCGGCCTGCCTTTGTCTGGATGTATCGGCCAGGATATCTGACTTTTTCCATACGGAATTCGGCAGGTGATGATAGGGCGCTGCGATCCTGCTGCCCCGCTTCATGAAATATTCGCTGTGGAGAACTGCCGCGCTGTACCAGTTCATCCAGTCCGGGTGATCGGGAAATTCCCGGCAAAGCATGGCCAGGGCGATGAGGGGCGCCTCTTCGAAGGCCGCATGATGGTTATGGATTACGTTTTTGCGATCCGTATCGTTATAAAAATAACCGGAAATGGGAATTCCGCCGACGAATTTTTGTTCCTGGCATTTCACCAGCATGTTCCCATATTTTATGGCATGTTCTGCATATCTATCTTCCCCGGTCATTTGTTTCAGCAAAATTGATGCAGAAACACCCCAGGAAGCCTCCCGGTAATTCAATGTTTTGTGTACATCGCAGGTATCGGAAGCCGCCTGCCAATCCTCGAGGGCGGCCGTGCGGGCTCTTTGGGCCAGTTCCGGATGAGATTTTTCCAGCATCATGGCTGCCTTGGCTTGCACGGCTGCTGCCAGGAAATTTTCCCAGGGAATATTGGCGGCAGGAGATACCACATCATCGATCGTCCCGACCTGGTTGTCGGTATAGATCCTCATGACGCTGAAGCTCATGTGGTAGCCGTTGCCAAACCGGGTTTTCAGAAGCCACTCGAGTCCCCAGGCAAGTTCGGAGCGGATCTTTTCTGTCAGTGCTTCATTCCCGGAATCTGCCTGCAGCACTTCAAGGTTATTCAGCATGGAAAGGGTTGACATGGCCGTACGGAATGATCCCTGTGAAAGGTCGCCGGCATCGTGCCAGCCGCCGTTGATGATCAGTTTCTGATCGCCAACGAATCCCTGCCAGTCCTTGTGACATTCCAGATGTACGCCGGGAACGTGGTAGCCGCAGCGTTCACAGAAGAAGAAATTAATGGCTTTGAAGACCGGCTGCTGCCAGACCGTTTCGCCAATCGGGAAGGGCCCCGATTCGAGGATGCCGCTGCGGAGCCTGTATTCACCTTCCTGATCGAACCCGCTGAAGTCGATCACGTTGAACTTTCCGCGGGAATTTTCTTCGGCTTTAACAGCGCCTGAGAATACTACATTTCCATCCCGGTCGATAAGTTCGAAATTATCACCGGCGCCTGTTCCGGCCATGGCTATTTTCGGATCGCCCGGACGATAGCCAATATGGTTAAAGGAAAATTTACCTGGCGCCACCTCCCAGCCCTGGTATTGATCGGCTTCCACCTGCTGAAGTTCGATCTGGTCGAAATCGTATGTTACGATGCCTTCCTCTTCCGGGTTATGCCCGCGGAGTGTCTGGTTGATCGTGAATCGGGTAACTTTATCGCGCTGGAGATGGGGAATCTCGTACATCACATGATTCCATTCGCCTGGTTTCAGGTCCTGGACGAAATGGCTCATACGCTGGGTTGTGGCATTGTTTACCGCACCTTCGCAGGCAAAGCTGATGACAAAACAGTAGGTTGGCATCGAGGTAGGGTGAACGTATACCCAAAAGGAGATCCTGTTGAATTCCGACCAATCTTGCGGTTCATTAAAATTGAGCTGGACCGAAGAGCTGCCGCCCTGGCCGCCGATGAATGAATCCCATTCGCTCCGGTTCCTGCGATAGTGATCTTCATCCCGCAGGGAAGTCCGGAATCGCAGAGATTGCTTGCCGTCCCTTGAGCGTTCGGTTGTATAACTCATCTCCCCGATCCCTTCCTTGCGCCAGTCGCCGGCCTTTTCCATATCATCGATCAACCGGGAATCGATAACGGCCTTCTTCTCCCACCGGGCCATCAGGGAATTTTGTTCCGGGACTTCAAGGGGAAAATCCCCCAAGTCTGAACCCGGAAGGATTTCTTTATTGTGATTATTACAGGAGAAAATAAAGATTATCGGGATCAGGAACGTCAGTAGTTTTTTCATCATCGGAATCATTTTGGGGTGAAAAATTTCAAATAAAAAAATACATGAGAATGGGGTTAAGTTAGCAACAAAATCATGAAACAGGCAAACAGGCGGCCTTATTTCTTAAATCCTTTGTCGGGGAATTGCGTATATTTACAATAAGCACCAATCAACAGCATCAATATGAAAAAATTTATACCCATCGCATTTTTTCTGGTTACCCTGGTTGCCCCTTTTTCCGGAACCAGCCAGACACGTACCGTCTCGGGTACCGTTTTATCTTTTGAAAAATTCCCGCTCAGGAATATTACCGTTAAAGCCAGGAAGGCCAAGACAGAAACTAAAACGGATGAAAATGGAAATTTCAAGCTGGAAGTAAAAAATCCAGACGTCATTGTCATCAAGGACCCTGCTTTTATTACTTATACCGGGAGGGTCACCGGAACTGAAAATTCATTAAAAATCAACCTGCTCATCAAGAATGATGAAGAAAGCATGGCCCGGGCAGTGAGCGAGGGGTATATTTCGAAGGAAAACATGGAATACGGAACGAAGAATTTATGGCACATGAATAGTGAGTTCAACAGATTCAATGATACCTGGGAAGCTATCAAGTACGCCCTTCCCGAAACTCAAATCGTTGTCGAGAACGGGAAAAAGGGTGTTTTAATGAGGGGACCTAAGACCCTATATGGCAGCAACCTAGCCCTTCTCGTTGTTGATGGCGTGATCGTTGATGATGTAAGCTTCGTTGCACCCGGGGAAATTGTCAGGATCACCAAACTATCTACTGCCAAATCTGCACTTTATGGCGCCCGGGCAGGGAATGGGGTGATCAATATAGAGACAAAATAAGGGGATATTCATTCAATTAACGTACGCATTGACCGTGCTGGTATGATGTATTCCATCCGCTATCACATTCCATACATAGATCCCTTCCGGAACGGTAACATCCTGGCTGTTTTTCATGTCCCATTCGAGCGTTAGCATCGATGATACGGTCGACTGCTTTGAGAAAGCCCTGATCACCTTTCCCCTTCCGTCTTCGATGCTGGATTCGATTACATGGTTCCGCTTCGATTTGTCGAGCAGCAGGTTCACATGGAACAGGTTATTGTCTTTCCTGGTCTCGCTGACGAGCGATAGGTTCTTTTCGAGGGCGGGAAGTTCGTATTCTTCAGGCCGGGAAGTCAGGTCAATTGCCCGGATATCATCCTGGGCCATACTGCCCATTTCATGGATTTGAGCAG
>DATDPY010000099.1:0-3322 GCA_035292565.1 Cyclobacteriaceae bacterium
GAATCATAAGGTACAATGAAAGTTGAAGGATTATTAAGCCAATTTTTAGTTGCCGGAAATTTATAATTTGAACCTGCATTTATCGGAGGCCTGGGGATCAGGAACAAACCTGAAATTGTGTCGAAAGGGTCTTTCATGACCAGATGTGTGTTTTGAAGACGGTGACTGTAAAAAGTTCTCCCATACCCTGTAGTAAGGCTGAATGACAGCCTGTTCAGAATGCTCCGAATGTTAAATTTTCCGGATGATCCGGCGGTAAATGCAGGTGTTTTTATCCCGGCCTGAATGGCAACGGTGTCGGTCTGAATAGCAGATGTTTGGGCTTTAACGGCAATGGTATCGATACTTCCCTGGCCATAGGCAACGAAGGTGACCAGGAAGATCAGCTGGAAGAAAATAAGCTTTTTGCCGGGCATCAGTGCCTGAATATCGATTCAGTTATTTAACGGCGAAATTATCCATTAATTTTCTGAAAATGACGGTTTTATCAAATCCGATGCTTGATCCGATAGCGCGCATGGTTTCGAGCTCCTCACCGGAGACTTTCATATCTTCCTGAAGGTCCTCTTTGCCATCAAGCCTGAAAAACAATATAAGCATCCGGATAAAAAGAAATGGCGCCCTCGCAATGGCAATTTCAAAATCTCGTTTATCAAGGGTCGAAACATCGGTTGCCGTGTCAGTCAGTTTGTCGAAGTAAATAAACTTCTCTGCGGCTGCCCTGATCACCTCGAGGAAAGGCGTTTCCCAATGCTTATAGCTCTTGATCAGGAATCGCATGGCAGATACCACAGGATCTTTTTTCAGAAAATAGGACTTCTTCGATATCCTCCTGGCCTTTTTATTGAGTTCATGCTCTTCGCGCAGACTAACACTTTTGTTCGACAGGGCAATACTTACGCCGGGCATCAGCAATATCAATGAAAAGAAATCATGATCGCTGATATCGAGGTATGGAGCTTCTTTCTTTCTGAATTCCTGTTTTAATGACTTTATCTTTTCCAGGATTTCCCTGTCTTCAATGATCATTCCGACTTCCCCATCTGTAAGCATCTGCTATTTTTTTTCGGCAATATAATAATTTCTTTGAAAAATACAACTATTCCTGAAAATGGTCTCTGTTCGATAACGAACGGATATTGTCTCATATTCGTACATAACTGTATGATAATTAATCATTTATGAAATCAATATTTTGATTGTCAGACTATTAAGATAGTGGCATGATTGTGGTTTGAGCGGAGGGAAGGTATACTATGCCCAAATATGATTGAACTGAATGGTTTAAGAAAGTCCTACCTTATGGGACATCAGAATCTCGAAGTCCTCCGGGGGATCAATTTGCATATCTCAGAGGGTGAAATGGTCTCGATTATGGGGGCATCCGGCTCCGGGAAATCGACTTTGCTGAACATTCTGGGAATTCTCGACGGTTTCGACAGCGGGGATTATCTCCTGAACAATACCCGGATGAACAGGCTGAATGAACGGCAGGCAGCATATTACAGGAACCGGTTTATCGGATTTGTATTCCAATCCTTTAACCTGTTGTCTTTCAAGAACTCAATGGAAAATGTAGCGCTTCCCCTCTATTACCAGAAAATCGGGCGAAAAAAAAGAAACCTCAGGGCAATGGAATTTCTTGAAATGATGGGGATTAGCGACAGGGCCACGCATATGCCCAGCGAATTATCCGGCGGGCAAAAGCAAAGGGTGGCCATTGCACGGGCATTGATCACCCAGCCAAAAGTGATTCTGGCCGATGAACCCACCGGGGCGCTTGATTCCCATACTTCACAGGAAGTTATGGATATATTCGGCAAAGTGAACCAACAGGGGATCACCATCCTTATCGTAACGCATGAAAAAGAAATCGCAGACCGGACAAAACGAACGATCAGGATCCGCGACGGAGTGATCATTGATGAAAAAATAGCCATGGCCTCCTAAATCCCTGAAGATGTTTGACCTTGACACCTGGCAGGAAATTTATTTCACCATAAAACAGAATAAGCTGAGGACTTTCCTGACTGCCTTCAGCGTATCCTGGGGAATATTTATGCTCGTAATTCTGCTGGGTGTCGGTACAGGGCTTGAAAACGGAGTAAAATACCAGTTCAGGGATGTTGCAACCAACAGCATTTGGATATCCCCGGGGCAGACAAGTTTGCCCTACCAGGGGATGAAGCCCGGCAGGAATATCCGGCTCACCAATGAAGATTATTCCGAGATCAACCGTAATATTATCCAAATCGACCATAGTACGGGGCGTTATTGGTGTTCAGGGGAATTTACCGTACGGTATGGCAACAAGTATTCCGCATTCGACCTGATGGGCTGTGGTCCTGGGCATCAGTATATCGAGAACCAGCGCGTGGTGACCGGCCGCTTCATCAACGACTTCGATATGGAGAATAAACGAAAAGTTGCGGTGATCGGCGTTGATGTCAGGGAAATCCTTTTTGGCAAGGAGGATCCGATCGATAAGTATATTGATATAGGGGGTATTCAATATAAGGTTGTGGGCGTGTATGACGATGCAGGAGGAGGCTCGGAGTTAAAACGCATATTCATTCCTCTTTCCACGGCCCAGCTTGCTTATAACGGCGCTAATTATATGCACCAGATGATGTTCACTGTCGGGGATGCATCGGTTAAGGATAGCAAGGATATTGTCGCGAAGGTAAAGGATATTCTCATCGATAAATACAAATTCTCACCCGATGATAGCCGGGCGGTATTTGTCTGGAATAATGTTGAGCAATTCCAAAAATTCATCGATCTCTTTAATGGTATCCGGGTATTTCTCTGGATTGTAGGCATTGGGACCATCGTAGCCGGGATCGTTGGAGTAAGCAATATTATGCTGATTGTCGTAAAGGAGAGGACAAGAGAAATCGGGGTGAGGAAAGCCATTGGGGCAACTCCTTCTTCGATCATTGGACTTTTTCTGCAGGAGGCCATTGTTATTACTTTCCTGGCTGGATACGTAGGGTTGATAGCGGGCATAGGTTTGATTGAGGGAATCAACTACATGATGCTCAAAATGAATGTCGAAGCCGAGTATTTCAAAAACCCGGAGGTCCAGATCCAGACCGCTTTCGGGGCCACACTGTTGCTGGTTGCGGCCGGATTACTGGCGGGATATATTCCGGCCAAACGAGCTGCCAGGATAAAACCTATTGAAGCATTAAGGGACGAATAAATCCAGATCTATGTTCGATTACGATAAATGGCAGGAAATCTGGGCAACTATAAAGAAGAACAAGCTCCGGACGCTGTTGACCATGTTCGGCGTTTTCTGGGGCCTATTCATGCTCAT
>DATDPY010000100.1:0-10693 GCA_035292565.1 Cyclobacteriaceae bacterium
GATGAAGATACACCTGTGACGGCGATCTTTTTTAATTTCAGGAATTCATCAATTTTTTCGGTAAATACAGACATAAAAATTAATATTTATTAAAAAATTATTTTAATGCGAATACGATTAAACCCATTCATGGTGTCCGCAAGGCCTGTTCTGCAAGATCCCGGCCCCGGTCCGGGAGCCAATTTAAAAAATTTTGATCCATAATTATTGTTTTTTAAGGAATTCACAGGCGGCGTAAACAAGTTCTTTTAAGCGGCTTCGTTGCGGTTTTGATGAATATTCGTTTTATTAGGTTTCTATAAATTTATCCATCTAAATCATATTCAACATATATGAAATCAATTATTCTGATCGCACTCTTCATGATGATTTTTTCAGGCTTAGCATTGGGTCAGGACCGGCCGACAGGGAAAAGCTTTGCCACAAGGTCAGAGATCATCGCCCAACACGGCATGGCTGCCACAAGCCATCCTCTGGCTACCCAGGTCGCTCTCGATATACTAAAGAAGGGTGGAAACGCAATAGATGCGGCAATCGCCGCAAACGCCTGCCTCGGGCTGATGGAGCCGATAAGCTGCGGGATAGGAGGAGACCTGTTTGCCATTATCTGGGATGCGAAGTCAGGAAAGCTTTACGGCCTAAATGCAAGCGGCCGGTCGCCGTATTCACTCACACACGATTATTTCGTTAAAAACGGGATTACTAAAATACCTCCTCATGGACCCTTGCCGGTATCCGTCCCGGGTTGTGTAGATGGATGGTTTGAAATGAACAAACGGTTCGGCACGCTGCCGATGAAGGTAATCCTGGATCCGGTCATCCGATACGCCCGCACTGGATTTCCGGTTTCTGATATTGTTGCGTTTCATATGGAACAAAATTCACGGCTTCTCGAAAAATATCCGGGATTTGCAGAAGTCTTCCTGCCTTCGGGAAAGTCCCCGCGCAAAGGAGAAATTTTCAGGAATCCTTTTCTTGCCAATACATTGTCGGCGATTGCAGCCGGAGGAAGGGATGCATTTTATAAAGGAGAAATTGCCAGAACGATCGATAAGTACATGAAGGAGCAGGGGGGCTTTCTGTCCTACAAGGACCTTGCCGACCACACTTCAGAATGGGTGGAGCCTGTCAGCACCAATTACCGGGGATATGATGTATGGGAATTACCTCCGAATGGCCAGGGCATAGCTGTCCTTCAAATGCTGAATATTCTCGAACCGTATGATATAAAGAGCATGGGATTCGGCAGCCCCGGGTATATGCACCTTTTCACAGAAGCCAAAAAACTTACTTTCGAGGATAGGGCAAAATACTATGCCGATCCCGCATTCAATAAGATTCCGGTGGCTGAACTGATTTCGAAAGACTACGCCCGTAAACGCGCAGCACTGATCGACCAGAAACGGGCCGGAAAAAGTTACCCTTCCGGAATGCCGGGCGACGGGGATACGATATACCTGACGGTAGCCGACAGTTTGGGAAACATGGTATCGCTTATCCAGAGCAATTTCCGGGGCATGGGATCCGGGATGACGCCTACGGGACTGGGTTTTGTTATCCAGGACCGGGGTGAACTGTTCAATGTGGAAGAGGGTCATTTCAATTCTTACGCCCCGCATAAGAGGCCTTTCCATACCATTATCCCGGCCTTTATCACAAGGAATGGAAAACCATACATAAGTTTTGGCGTGATGGGAGGGGATATGCAGCCGCAGGGACATGTACAGGTGGTGGTAAACCTTATTGATTTCGGGATGAGCCTTCAGGAAGCCGGGGATGCTCCGAGAATGCAGCACATGGGCTCTTCCGATCCAACCGGCCCGAAAATGATCGATGGCGGAACATTATATCTCGAATCCGGGTTTGATTATGAAACGGTCCGCGAACTGATGAAGCTTGGGCATAATCTGGCCTGGGATTTTGGGGGATATGGAGGATACCAGGCTATTTTATGGGACAGTGCCAATAAAGTATATTTTGGGGCATCTGAATCAAGGAAAGATGGCCAGGCAGCAGGATATTAATGCCGAAAATTGACTTTTAGAGTTCCGTAGGCTATTATTACCATACCGGAGAGGGAGGGTATTTTCTATTTTTAATAAAAACTACCCGGAACTATTTTTATAAAATACTGCTTTTCGGCATAAAGCCGGTTACCGGGATTCATTTGTAAAGAATTTTAATCGATTACTGATATGTGTGCAAAGAAAAAGTTGAATATTGACCTTGCCGATTTCGCTGAAGATGCGAATAAAAAAACGAAAAAAAGCCCCGGTAAGAGAAAAGCGCGCAAGAAGGACAAAGCGCTTTTAAAGAAGATCAAAAAAGCCGAAAAAAAGTTTAGGAAAACCGCAGATGCCCTGGTCCTGAACAAAAATGAGATCTCCCAGATCTCAAGAAAAATAATCCGGTTGAGAAATAATATTGCTGCCGGGAAGAAGGCAAACCTCCCGCGGATTAAAATGCGACGACTGCGTGCCAGGTTGAAGATCACCAGGATTCAATTGAAGGAAGTAAAAACCCGCCAGATCGAATTAAAAAACAGGATCATCAAACGTAAAAAAAAGATCCGGGATCTCAAATCAGGGAAGTAATTCCCTATTCCTGCCGAAAATCTTGCCTGTTGCCGGCCGCTTCGTGGAATTGCCTCTTATCTTTATAAAGAAATAATCACACGCAGATCAGCAACATGGGGGGAGTGGAGATCAAATACGTAGAAATCCAATTGAATCAGTTTGTCCGGAATTTGTTATCCTCCGGCATTCCTGATAACGAATATTTCATCCATGAATACCGTATCGCCGCAAAGAGGATACAGACAATCATCAGATTAATTCAGCGGCCCGGTGCGGATAACAGGTACGGAAAGCACCCGGGATACCGGCAAATCAGGAGGGCTTTCAAACGCGGAGGGGAGTTCAGGGAAACGGCCATAAACCTGGCCCTGCTCGACAGAACGGAAGCACACCTTAATTACCGGTTCCGATCGTTCCGGAAATTTCTCCGGGAGAAGATAAAAAAAGCGGGGAAGAAACATGAAAAATTCCTGGCCCGGTTCCCGAAAAAGTCCTATGATAACCTGAAGAAGAGGATTCGGGAAGATTTCAAAAAGTTATCGCCGGGAATGATCGATTCTGTGACGGAAGATCTCATGCAGTCAAGCGTATACCGGATCAGGGAGTTGATCACTGCAAATGAATTGAGTAAACGACTTCACCAGGCGAGGAAAATCATCAAGGATATCAAATATGTATTCGAGCTCAGAAGCCTGAAGGTGAAAAAATTCGGAAATACCAGGATAACACTTCAGCAGATTACGGTTCTGGAGGATCATATCGGGCTATGGCACGACTGGCTGGTATTCCAGCAGAATTTGTCGGCATTTCTGTGCGAAATGAGAAAAGAACAACTCCGGGACATCAGAATTGCCGGGTTGCATGCCCTCATACACAGGACGCTGGGCTCGGTTCAAAAAGAGATTTGCGGTGAAATCAGCCGGAAATTTGGCCGCGACGAATTCTAATCCAGACTATCCATGACTTTCATGAGTTTATCCCTCACATCGGATGCAAGTCTGACAAGGTCCCCGTTCCCGGAATCCATCATGGCCGACGCAGGGTCAAATGCCATGACTTCCAGACCGCCCGCAGCGGATTCCTGGATGACCACGTTACATGGCAGTAAAACCCCGATCTTGTCATCAGCAAGCAATGCCCGGTGGGCAAACTGCGGGTTGCAAGCACCAAGGATCAGGTAATTCCTGAAATCAACATTTATCTTTTCCTTCAATGTTTTTTTAATGTCAATTTCAGTAATGACGCCAAATCCTTCTTTTTTTAGTTCCTGTTTAACTTTTTCGGTAAGCAGGTCGAAGCCGACGGTTCGTACCTTGCGCGCAATGAAGAAATCCATAATTTTTGCGTTTAATTAAAAAATATCAATTGAGTTCAGGGAAATTAATAATTCCTTTTCCTGTCCCTGATCAAATACAAATAAATTTCAGTCCTGGTTATTATCATCTAGTCTCTGTGTCAGGGCAAGCCTCGTCGCCTTGTCAAAATGCCGGAGCGCTTCCTGGTAAATCTCGTTACGATCATTGGCGATCATGTAATACCCGTCATTGTCCCAGACGCTTCTGGCGATCATGCTTTTCACCCGGTTTTTAATTTCTGATTTCGAGGTATTGAATTCCTGCCCGTTAAAGGCAACCTTCTCACGATCAGCTTTGGCGATAATCTCACCCAGCATCAGGTCCGATACAGCGAATTTTCTATGAAATTCTTCCAGCGTCCATTTTGAAAGTTCTGCCTTATGCCGGTCGAAATATTCGAGCGTATATTCCCTGATGATATTGCGATAAATCAGTTGGGCGAAATAATTGGTGTTATAGGAAGTGTCGAGCGGCACAAATATATCGGGCATGATCCCGCCCCCGCCGTATACGCGCCTGCCTGAAATTGTGTGATAGGTGAGGGAATCGTTGAAACGCACGCTGTCGGCTGAAAATAATTCCCCATCCTCATATCTCCGGGCGTATTCATGGGCATAATCGTTCATGTTTCCGTTGTATGGTTTTTGAATACACCTTCCCGAAGGAGTAAAAAACCTGGCAATGGTGAGGCGTAATTCAGATCCGTCATTCAGGTTCATAGGTACCTGTACAAGGCCTTTCCCGAATGAACGCCTCCCGACGACCAGGCCGCGGTCATCATCCTGCAGGGCCCCGGCCACAATTTCCGATCCGGATGCGCTGTTTTCGTCGATCAGGACGATAACCGGCTCAGATTCCAGAAGGCCTTGCCGGATTGCCCTGTACTCGGCTGTATTTTTTTCATTTTTCCCTTTCTGGGATACGATCATCGCATCGCCGCTGATCATTTCATCGGCGATATCCACAGCCCTGTCGAGCAACCCCCCGGGATTCCCCTGCAGATCGAGAACCAGTCTTTTCATGCCTTTTCCAAGAAGCAGTTTAAGCTTCTGCCGGAATTCTTCATGGGTAGTTATCGAGAACCGTGAAATTTTTATATACCCGGTTTCTTCATCGATCATATAGGAAGCATCAACCGAAAACTGGGGTATCTTGTCGCGCGTGATCTTGAATTCCAGTAACTCCGGTTGATTTTTGCGATGTATGCCGACAACGACCTTTGATCCTTTGGGGCCTCTTAATCTGTCGATTACCCCCCGGATCGTAATCCCGATGCCGGCTACCGTTTCATCGTCAACCTTAATGATCTTGTCTCCCGACTCAAGTCCCACATTTGCCGACGGTCCGCCGGGGAGCGCCGTTATGACCATTATCGTATCCCTGATAATATTAAATTCAATCCCAATCCCCTCAAATTCGCCTTTGAGGTCAGCACTGCTCAGCTCAACATCCTGCCTTGGAATATAAACGGTGTGCGGGTCAAGTTTTTCAAGCATGTTTTCGATGGCTACTTCAACCAGTTTGCCTGAATTTATGGTGTCTACATAGGAATGATCGATCAGGCTCATCACTTCTCCGAATTTGGCAATGCTGTTGGTAACCGCATTCTTACCTGCGCGAAACTCATACATGGAAACCCCAATCAATATGCCAGCGACAAGCCCGACGGCTACCAGGAGGGGCGTCCTGACCTGAAAATTGGAATTGCTTATACCCACGGATCTTTAATTTTTATTATGTAAAGATAATCCAAAATCGGGTCATGGATTCATAACGGCGGCCGGGGAAAACAATAATTATCCCTTTCATGTGCAAATGCCCAATGAATCATTTATGTTTATCGTTAATAATAATTTGTTATTCACCGGGTAAAATGGCAAGATTAATCGCTGTCGATTACGGAATGAAACGCGTGGGTATCGCCGTTACGGACCCGAACCAGGTTATTGCCACTCCCCTGACCACCCTGTCCCCCGCGGAACTGCTCCCGTTCCTGTCGGATTATATTTCCGGCAATCCCGTAGAAGGAATCGTAATCGGCTATCCCCTGAAACAGGATAATTCTCCCACAGATATGACCGGCAGGGTGCAGGCTCTTGCGAAAAAAATCAAAAAAAAATTCCGCGATATTGAGGTCTTCCTGCATGACGAGCGATTCACATCAGGTATGGCCCTGACTGCCATGATCAGCGGTGGTACGACGAAAAAATACCGTCGCAACAAAGCTAATTTGGATAAAATCAGTGCAACGATTATACTCCAATCTTTTCTGGAGCAAAAGGGCCTGCGAAAGGATTAGAGTTCTTATTTTTACAAATGATGATATTATGATATTTCCGATAGTTGCATATGGCGATCCAATACTGAGAAAGAAGGCGCTGCCTGTTGATCCGGCGAAAGTCGACATCCCACAGGTCAGTAACGACCTTTTTGAGACCATGCACGGCGCTTCAGGAGTCGGCCTGGCAGCCCCGCAAATCGGTAAGAGCATCAGGATGTTTGTGATCGATGCATCGCCCATGGAAGATGAAAAATACAGGGATTTTAAAGAGACGTTTATTAATCCTGTGATCATTGAACAAGACGGGGAGCACTGGAATTATGAGGAGGGCTGCCTGAGTATTCCGGGTATCCGGGAAGAAGTGGCAAGAAATGAGAAATTAAAGATCAGGTATTTAAACATAGAACTGCAGGAGGTAGAAAGGGAATTTGATGGTATCCTGGCAAGGATCATCCAGCACGAATACGACCATATCGAAGGAGTATTATTTATCGATAAACTTACTGGGCTCAAGAAAAGGCTTTTAAAAGGCAAGTTGGCCGGTATTAGCCGCGGGGAGGTTGATGTAGAATATGCGATGAGGTTCCCCAAAAATAAAAAGTAAAGTGACCGCCCTGATGGAAGATCTTTCCGTAACACTGGTGCAGACCGGTATTCATTGGAAGAACACGGATGCCAATCTGGCCATGTATGAAGAAAAACTTTGGGCGGCAAAGCCTTCAACCGATCTCATTGTTCTTCCCGAAATGTTCAATACCGGTTTTACCACCGATGCCAGAAAATACGCCGAACCGATGAACGGCAAAACTTTCCGTTGGATGAAACTCATTGCTGACCAGTTCAAAGCGGTAGTGACCGGGAGCATAATTATCCATGACCAGCAACGATTTTATAATCGCCTGATCTGGATGGAGCCCGGCGGCCGGCACCATTTTTATGATAAAAGGCATCTTTTCAGTATTGCAGGAGAAGACAGACAATTTAGCTCCGGTTCTGCTGCCCCGCCGTTTACCTGGAAGGGTTGGAAAATAAAACCATTGGTATGCTATGACCTTCGGTTTCCGGTTTGGTCGAGGAACAGGGGGGAGAAAAATAGCGAAAACCTTGCCTACGACCTCATCCTGTTCGTGGCTAACTGGCCTGCTTCCAGAATATCGGTTTGGGACACGCTGTTAAGGGCCCGGGCCATCGAGAATTCAGCCTATTGCCTGGGAGTGAACAGGGTAGGATCCGACGGGGAAGGAATAGATTATAACGGACATTCGTGCATTTACAATTCCAGGGGCGAATCGTTGATTGAAGTGACGGAAGAAGAGACCATCCCGACGGCAAACCTATCATACCTGGCCTTGTTGGAATACCGGAAAAAATTCCCGGTCCATTTCGATGCCGATGATTTTGAAATAAAATCCTGAATAAACAACATACCTCATGCAAAATAAAAAACCCGGCACAACCACCATAAAATCGGCATTTGGCGATATGCTGAAAACCTTCAACCTGGAATCAAAATTTAATGCAGCGCGCATCCGGAAGGACTGGGAAAAATTGATGGGCAAAACCGTGAACAACCGGACATCAAGGATCAGAATTAACCACGGAAAAATAGCAGTCTACCTCACTTCCGCTCCCTTGAAAAACGAGCTGAATATGTCCAAGTCGAAGATCCTGGAAATTCTCAGGAAAGAATATGGCGAAGAAGCTGTTACGGATATCATTTTTCTTTAAAGCTGGCTGTGCATTAATTCAGTTTGAGGAACAATCGAATAATCGAATGAACAAACCCTCGATTCCCCGATTCCCCAAACCCGGTAATTAAAAAAGGGGTATTCGGGAATTACTACTGTCCGGTAAAGTTTTTTTAATATAATGCATCTCGTGATTCATTCTCGTCGTTTACCGGGTTTTATTTAATAGATCGTCATCGCTCTCCCCTTGTCCGACGGTAGGGGCCGGAGCGTAAAAAAAATGTTTGGTAGACATTTTTAGCGACGGGCCAGCTTGGGGAGGCGTTGAGTCCCTTTAGGGGAGGGGATGCATTTTTCCAGTTATTTTTTCAGCTTTATTTTGTGTATTACTAAAAATCAACCGCCATGAAAAATCACAAGCCACGTTCCAACAGAAATATAACGAAGAATTATTTGAAGATAGCAAGGGAGTTTTAGAAAAGATCAAAGGATATTTTAAAAAGAATTGTTAAATAATCCCCTCCCCTGACGGGACTCCCCTTATCCCGCCCAAAGCGGGACAAGGGGAGAGCTGCATCTCGTCTTTTACCAGGGATCACGTTTAAGAAATTGTTTTCCATTAAACGGAAAGCGGGAATATTCTGATCATACTGATTAATATGAGTGGCCGTATTTTCGACATCGGGGGCTTGGGAATGAAAATGCAATGAAAAAAGTTCGTTTATCGAAATAATTAGGGATTTCCCCGATTGATTTTAATTTTTACCGGACAAGAGTGATTCGGGAATTACAAACGAAAAGCCTGTAGGAGGTAAACGATTAAACAGTTCAACTCTTCAACAATTCCGGTCACGCCTGGATTTTCGCATCGGCTTCTGCCTTGGGGTTTTCCTTTAAATATCCTTTTCGTCTGAGAATGGACTCCATAAATCTGATCTCGTTATCTGAGTTAAAGATTCGGAAAGGGAGGTAGATGAACTGGGCTTTGGAAATCACCAGGAGAAAGGCCTTCTTCGTTTTCATCCCTTTTTTAATCGTCTCCCACTTCACCGGCATTCCCTGTTTGATATTCAGTTTCATCAGGATCTGCTGGCTGGTGATCTCATAATTGAACTTTTCAAACATGATCTTGTTCTGCTCGAGCTGCGATACCCCAGCGAACTGAATGAGCCAGAATAATCCGTATAGGATAAGGGCGATCAGACTGCCGATCCACCACCAATGAGACGGGATGATGAACATCATACAGGATATGGCAACGGCGATGAGGATTACCCACCATTGTTCCCGCAAAATATTCATCATCCCGATCTTGATATAGGTGCCGGATGTGAGCTGGTATTTTTTCGTTTTAACAATCATGTATTCCTAAATTTCCGCCTTTAAACTTATATCCATGCTTTTAACCGAGTGGGTGATAGCCCCTACCGAAATATAGTCGACTCCGCACAGGGCCACATCCCTGATATTGTGCTCATTGATATTACCCGATGCTTCCGTTTTTATTTTCCTGTCGATCATCCCGACAGCCTTCTTCATATCTTCCAGGCTCATGTTATCGAGCATGATAAAATCCACGCCACCGGCTTCAAGCACTTCCCTGACTTCGTGAAGGCTCCGGGTTTCAACTTCTATTTTCAGGTTTTTCCCCGCCTGAACGAGATACTGCTTGGCCATCCTGATGGCATTGGTAACGTTCCCGGCAAAATCGATGTGGTTGTCTTTGAGCATGATCATATCATACAACCCGATCCTGTGATTATTTCCTCCGCCAACCTGTACAGCCCATTTTTCGATCTTCCGGATCAGCGGCGTAGTCTTTCGGGTGTCGAGCAGGTGGGCGCCGGTCCCTTCAAGGAGATTTGACAAATGCCGTGTGGCGGTTGCAATGCCGCTCATCCGCTGCATAAAATTCACGGCAATCCTCTCGGCAGTTAATATCGCCCTGGCATTTCCCCTAAGTTTGCAGATTTTGTCGCCCTGGGATACGGGATTCCCGTCGGCAATCAGGATTTCCGCTGCCATATTCCTGTCGAACCTCCGGAAGATCCGCACGGCCAGCTCGGTACCGGCAATAATTCCGGCCGATTTGCAGATCATCAGGGCATCAGCCATTTGATCTTCAGGAATTACGGCCAGGGTAGTATGATCGCCATCGCCGAGATCTTCTTCGATAGCCCTGGTAATGATAAGCTGAAGTTCTTCTTCAGAAAGGTATGCCGGGATCATGGCGCAAAAGTATACAATGGATCGATAAACACGCAGGTCAATACGCCGAAATGTTATTCCCGGGTAAAATCAATGGTATCGACGTAATAGGTGTCGCTGGTTTTCTTGAACAACAGCCATATCCTGTAAGAACCATTGCTGATTACGTACTTTCCAATCGCATACTTCAGGCCTTCTCCGGAATTGCCCTGGTGGACGTATTGAAAGTCGACAGGAGGGTATTTCTTGAAAAAATCTCGAAGGACAAACTCGGCCTGGCTTTTGGAATAGCTCGAGCGGTCGCCGTCAAAATGAAGTTCCACAAATTCGCCGAAATATTTTGCCAGTTCTTTTGAGCTGCCCGATTTTATCGCCATCCTCACGTTGCCGATCTCAATTGACTGCGCGTAAACACTTGTATTCCCGAACAGCAATGGGAAAGCAAAAAATGAGATGACTATGGCCCTGGTAATGTACATAATGCTCTTTCAAATTACATTTAATTTCAGCGAAAACTATGCCATCATTGATTAGTTTTGCTCCGAACCTGTTAAATCAGACCTTAAATTTCCAAAAAAGAAGCAG
>DATDPY010000101.1:0-8296 GCA_035292565.1 Cyclobacteriaceae bacterium
CCTGGGGCACGAATGCGGGGTTTCCTCGGATTTTATTGCAGGTTTCTGCATGGAAACCGACGAAGAGCACCGGGAAACCCTCTCGTTGATGGAAGCCGTGAAATTCGACTTCAGCTTTATGTTTGTTTATTCCGAAAGGCCGGGAACCCCTGCCGCCAAAAATTTCGGAGATAATATTCCCGCGGAAGTGAAGAAAGCCAGGCTGCAGGAAATCATCGATCTGCAGAACAGACATTCCTACGAAAGGAACCTGACTGACATCGGCAGGATCCACAGGGTGCTTGTGGAAGGATTCAGCAAACGTTCCGAGGAATATCTGCAGGGCCGCAACTCAGCCAATAAAGTGGTCGTATTCCCGAAAGGGAAAATACAGAAAGGATCCTATGTAAATGTCCTGGTGGGCGGCTGCACTTCAGCGACCCTGACCGGGGAAGCAGTTGATTAAAACGATAGCGGAATTGAGAGAAGAAGAACTTTTAAGCATAAAACAGCGATTTGGAATTAACGGGAATTCCACGCTTTTAAATAATGCCATTCGTGTGGCGATGCAGGTTGCATCTACCGATATGACCGTATTGATCTCCGGGGAGAGCGGCACCGGCAAGGAATCATTCAGCAAAATCATCCACCAGCTCAGCCCCCGCAAGCATGGCCATTTTATTGCCGTGAACTGCGGGGCAATTCCCGAAGGAACAATTGATTCTGAGCTGTTCGGTCATGAAAAAGGTTCTTTTACCGGGGCCCATGAAGCCCGAAAGGGCTATTTTGAGGAGACGAACGGCGGATCGATTTTTCTCGACGAAATCGGTGAATTGCCACTTGGCACCCAGGCACGTCTGCTCCGAGTCCTGGAAAACGGCGAGTTTATCAAGGTGGGTTCATCCAAAGTGCTCAAGACCGATGTAAGGGTTATTGCAGCGACCAATATCGACCTGCACAATGCCATGGAAGAAGGCAAATTCCGTGAAGACCTTTATTACAGGCTCAATACGGTCCCGATCTTTGTTCCGCCCCTTCGCGACCGGGGCGAAGACGTGGTATTGCTGTTTAGAAAATTTGCTTCCGACTTTGCAGAAAAATACAGGACAAAATCAATTAACCTGACCGACAGCGCGCGTGAATTGCTCCTGAAATACAGGTTCCCCGGAAATATCCGGCAGCTGAAAAACCTTGTCGAACAGATGTCAATCCTTGAGCAGCAAAAAGATATTACCGCTGAAATCATTGTAAAATATATCCCTCAGGACGGATCCATGATGCCGGCACTGTACAGGGGCAAAAGAGAAGAGGGGATTTCGGAGCGGGATATACTTTATAAGGTGCTTTTCGAAATGCGCCGGGATGTGACGGATTTGAAGAAGCTGGTGCATAATCTGATCAAGGAGGATAAGATCGACCGTTCGGTAGTTGCAGAGTCATCGATTTTCGGCAATATGGAAAATGATGAGATCCTCAAGGAACCCGATGAATCCGAGGCCATCCTCCTGAATCCCTCCAGGGAGAACAGCCCGTCTTACCAGGCCAATAATGGCGATGACGTAATCCATGAAGCCCAGGTTGAGGATGAATCGCTTTCCATTGAACAGAAGGAAAAAGAACTTATTCTCAAAGCCCTGAAAAAGAACGGCAATAAACGAAAATATGCGGCACGGGATTTGGGGATCTCGGAAAGGACTTTGTACCGTAAGATCAAGCAATATGAGATCGAGGAATAAGATAGGAATGCTGATCGTGACGGCCGTGTTGACGGCCCAGACAGGGTGCGGAATTTACTCTTTCACCGGGGCCAACCTTTCTCCGGATATTAAAACATTCTCTGTTGATTATTTTTACAACGAAGCCGGCGACGGCCCTCCCATCCTCAGCCAGCAATTCACCGAAGAGCTTAAAGATTTTTTCCAGAACAACACGAACCTGACCCTCGACAATGCCGGGAATGGCGACATACAGCTAGGCGGGGCAATTACCGGTTTCCGATACGGGCCAATTGCTGCCACTGCTTCGGGGAATGCCAATCAGCCGGATGTTGCCGGGCTCCAGCGCCTGACGATTACAGTGGCCGTCACCTATGTCGATACGAAAGATGACTCCTACAGTTTTGAGCGCACCTTCTCATTTTATTCTGATTATAATCCCAGCCAATCACCCATTACTGCCGCTGAACCCCAGCTGATTACGGATATTTTTGAAGCTATCGTCACAGATATTTTCAATGCAACCGTAGCAAATTGGTAAATAAATTATTATCATTAATTCTTCTGTAAAACCATAAGGTATGAATGGGACGCGGCTTGCTGAACTGATCGTCGACCCGGGTTCGTGCACAGATGCAGATATCAGGGAATTAACTGCCCTTGCGGAAGAATATCCCTATTTTTCTTGTCTACACATTCTGAATGCGAAAATTGCCTTTTTGAAAGACGCCGTTGAGAAAGACAGCCTTATCTCCAGGGCAGCCATTATCAGCGCCGACCGACAGCATTTAAAAAAATATATCACCACCAACGAAGTTTTTGCAAATTATACCTTTACTGCGTTAAAGGAACCTCCTGCTCCTGTCCGGAAACAGCCTGAAACAACTGTTGCCGTTAAAACCCCCGTTCCTTTTGCCCGGGAACAGACGTCCGTTAAGCCTGAAACACCGGCCGTGATTGCGACACCGCCTCCCAGGCCCGTACGTTCCGGCCTGGATACGGAGAAAATCCTGGAAGAGCTGAAGGCGAATACGGAATTATACCGGAAAAGCATGCAGAAATATCTCGAGGTATTGAACAGGAAAACAGGGACAAGGGCGCCTGATGAGAAGGTAACGCTGACAAACAACCCGGCGAGAGAAGAAGATAACCCGGGCCTATCAACAAAATCACAGGGAAAAAAGAAGCCCTCAACCCGAAAGATGCCTAAGGAGGAGCAGGATCTCCTGATCAACAGGTTTATCGAGGCTGGTACAGAAACACGAAAGCCCGGATCAAAATCCGAACCTGCGGAAAAAACCGAGGCGGAGGATCTCAGTCAGCAAAGTGATGAATTAAGTGATGATATGGTCACGGAAACCCTCGCCCTGATCATGATCAACCAGGGAAAGCTTGAAAAAGCCATCGATATTTACCACAAATTGATTTGGAAATTACCCCAGAAAAGGGGTTACTTTGCAGCTCAAATTGAAATTTTAAAGGAGAAGATCTCTCAGCAAAAATAAAATGTTAGCCCTTCTAGTTACCCTGATTGCCATAACCGCAGTGCTTCTCGTGCTGGTTGTGCTGGCCCAGAATTCCAAGGGCGGCGGATTAACCAGCCAGTTTGGCGGTTCGGGTGCTTCCCAGTTAATGGGTGTAAAGCGGACGACCGATTTGCTTGAGAAAATAACCTGGGGCCTTGCCCTTGCCCTGGTAATCCTTACCCTGGCTACAAACCTGATTATTGAAACGCCAGCAGAAACGGGCATATCGAGCCCGAACATTGAAAAGGCCCAGGAAAAGACCACCTTACCCAATATCGATCCTAACCTGGGAATCCCAAGCGTTACGGATTCTACCGATGCCGGCGACGGCAACTGACCCGGCCCGGATCAACCAGGATATCTATTCCTTATCGTTATATTAATCCTGTTGATTTAATTCTTTTATCCCTAATCCGGGGTAATGCGGGAGTTATCTTTCAGTATTCCCCGTACCATTAATATATTTTACAAGCAACCGCTTTGCCACCGGCAGTAAGGTGGCCTGATGCGGAAAGGTGAATTTTGCAGTAAGCAAGTATGTCGCCGGGTTGGGCAGATCCTTATATCTTTTCACCAGCATCAGCTTTACATATTCATAGGTGGTAGACATGGATTTTTCAAAGGTATCGATAAGCCTGGTATGTACGCCCTGGTACTTCTCGTCGGCGCTTTCGAAGATGGTTACCTGGTAGCGGTAAACTTCCAGCTCCGTGTTTTTAAGTTCTTCTACCAGAAGGTAGCCTTCCCTGTCGTAAAGAGGGGAAACTCCAATCGGTACCAGTTCTATATTCTCTTCAACAAATTCATAGATGTCCTTGCCCTCCTCGAGCAGGTCCTTGAACTGTCCCATGGAAAATTCAATGATATCGGATATTTCCTTCATGATATCATTATCCTCGACAATCTTTTTGTAGGATACTTGCAGCTTTTCGAAGTCGGCTTTTGAAATTGTGCCCGGAAACTGCTCATAGATCATCATTTTATTGCTTTGGATCCTATGAAGGTTCCGAAAATGAAATATCAGGTCGGACAAAAAAGGATATAGCCGGTTAAGGCTGAAATTATGACGCACTCCCTTCAAATAGGCCAGCAAAATATACTTTTTGTATTCAAAATCTATTAAACCTTCAGTAAGCCAGTCAGATTTAAGGTTTTTCATAAGATTTCAAAATTTAATTATGAAATATATGAATTTAACAGAATAATATACAAGAATATGCCTGTGTTACAAATTTAAATTCCCAATTTATAAAACGAATCCTCTGCTGGTCAAGTTATGATGAATATGAAAAAATGTCAGAACCCGGACATATAAATGACCGAATACGGGGTTGGCATAGTAAATGTTAATAGTCTATTGAGTCAAAAATCTGACAGTATTAACAAAATTCTGATAACTTATGGCTAAATCTAAATTAAATGTACGCCCGCTGGCAGACAGGGTAGTTGTAGAACCGCACCCTGCGGAAGAAAAGACAGTTTCAGGGATTATTATTCCTGACACAGCAAAAGAAAAACCACAGAAGGGCTCAATTGTTGCAATTGGATCCGGTAAAAAAGATGAGCCGCTTACGGTAAAGGTTGGCGACACGGTGCTTTATGGCAAGTATGCCGGAACGGAACTTACCATTGATGGGAAAGAATACCTCATTATGCATGAATCGGACATTTTTGCCATCATTTAATCTTTTTAGTCAGTTATTCATAAATTATTAAATCCAAAATACTATGGCCAAACAAATATTATTCGATACTGAAGCCAGGGATAAGCTAAAAAAAGGAGTTGACAGCATTGCAGAAGCTGTAAAAGTCACCCTTGGCCCGAAAGGAAGAAATGTAATTATTGAAAAGAAGTACGGCGCTCCGTCGATTACCAAGGACGGTGTTACGGTTGCCAAAGAGGTAGAATTGAAGGACCCAATTGAGAACATGGGGGCGCAACTCGTGAAGGAGGTGGCATCCCGGACCGCAGATGATGCCGGCGACGGAACTACAACCGCCACGGTTCTCGCTCAGGCAATCTTCACCAACGGCATTAAAAATGTTGCAGCAGGCGCCAATCCCATGGACCTGAAAAGAGGGATTGACAGGGCTGTAAGCGCAGTAGTTGAAGAATTAAAGAAGCAGTCAAAGTCGATTAAAGATACCAGCGAGATTTCCCAGGTTGCGACGATTTCAGCCAATAATAATCCGGCTGTCGGGGAAATGATTGCAGAAGCCATGCAAAAAGTAGGAAGGGACGGCGTGATCACCGTTGAGGAAGCCAAAGGTACGGAAACTGAAGTGAAGACGGTCGAAGGGATGCAGTTTGACCGCGGTTACCTGTCGGCATATTTTGTCACCAATCCGGAGAAGATGGAAGTTGAACTGGAGCAGCCTTATATTCTGATCTACGAGAAAAAGATCTCAGCGATGAAGGAACTTCTTCCGATCCTGGAAGCAACGGCCCAGACTGGTCGTCCACTGATGATCATTGCCGAGGAAGTCGAAGGCGAAGCCCTGGCCACGCTTGTGGTGAATAAGATCAGGGGTTCCCTCAAGGTAGCCGCTGTAAAAGCCCCGGGATTCGGCGATCGCAGGAAAGCCATGCTTGAAGATATCGCCATTTTAACCGGCGGTACTGTAATTGCCGAAGAAAGAGGATTCAAACTGGAGAACGCAACGCTTGATTATTTAGGGAAGGCCGATAAAGTGAATATCGATAAGGACAATACGACCATTGTAAAAGGTGGCGGAAAGAAAGACGAGATCAAGGGCAGGATCAATCAGATCAAGGCACAGATCGAAACGACCACTTCCGATTACGATAAGGAAAAACTCCAGGAAAGACTTGCTAAATTATCCGGTGGCGTGGCAATTCTCTACATCGGAGCGGCAACGGAAATAGAAATGAAGGAAAAGAAAGACCTCGTTGAAGATGCTCTGCATGCGACCAGGGCTGCCGTCCAGGAAGGTGTAGTAGCCGGCGGAGGCGTGGCGTTCATCAGGGCATTGAAAGGCCTGGAAAAATTGAAGGTCGATAACGAAGACCAGGAAACCGGGATCAATATAATAAAAGCCGCCCTCGAAGCCCCGCTGAGAACCATTGTTCAGAATGCCGGTCTCGAAGGCTCGGTGATCGTCCAGAAAGTGAAGGAAGGAAAAGGCGATTTTGGTTACAATGCCCAGACCGGGAATTTTGAGAATCTTTTCGAGTCGGGCGTTATCGATCCGACCAAGGTGACCCGGCTTGCGCTGGAGAACTCGGCCTCGATCGCATCCTTGCTCCTAACCACGGAATGTGTTGTTGCCGAAATTCCTGAAGAGGAAAAAACTTCCCCCATGCCACCGCAGATGCCGGGCGGCGGGATGATGTAATCTATATTGAATTAAAAAAAGCCCTGGAGATCACAGGGCTTTTTTTATATCCTGATCAGCTTGACTGGAATCCTGATCAACAAACGGAAATCTTCGCCTGATTCATACATATCCTCATCCTCCGGTTCATAGTACCAGTTTAATTCCACCTGTTTTCCCACCAGCAGCAGCTTTTCAAATCTTCTGAATAATTCCACAAGGCTTTTCAGCGAACTTGTATTGAAATATTCCAGCCTGACATGGATGGATGTGTCTTCAGCCGCCGAATTGATATAATTGTCGACCCACTCGATAAGCGGCATATAAAATTTAGCAGAGTTTTCGGGAATGGACCTGCCCGAAATCTCAAATTTCCCGCTCTTGCCATCGAAACTGATGGAAGGAGTCTTCGCGGTGCCGGCGAGGAACAGGCTATTCATGATTCGGCGACTTTTATTTTAAAATACAGGATCTTATAACCCCGTATCTCGGATGGAAGGATCTCATAATGAAAATTCCCGTCGGAACTGCGGATGATTTCCAGCAATCCAAGGCCAGCGCCCCCCTTGTCGGTGAACCGGCCGTTGCCGAGAATGTCGAGGTATGTTTTCCGCTGCTCAGACTGCGACAGGGTCATAAAGGATTTGATCCTCTCTTTAACCTGAATCGCGGTTTCCTTTATCAGGCGGTTGCAGGTTAAAATAATATATTGATCTTCCTCTTTCACAAGATAAAAGATAAAGGAAGGGTATTTTAAAACATCGAGCTCCTCTTCCTGGTGAAGAATATTCTGAAGGATCTCAACGATGATCCGGAAAACTTTTTTTCGGAGTGGCTTCCCGGATTTGATAAAATCAAGCTTGGCCTCAGCCAGGTGAATGATGCTGTGGATCATTTCTTCCGATGGAATTCCTTTGTAGGAAAAAATGATCTTGCCCTTATGCTCCTTTTCAATAGACCTGGTCAGGCTTTTCATCAGGCTGCGATTTGCGTATCAAAAGTATATATTTTGAGATAAAACCATATAAAGGGTCATGGCCAATGTGGGCTCGCTGAAGAAAAACCCATTAAATTTTCCGGTGAAAGGGATTCCTGTATAATATTCCATATTTTAGCCGGATATCGCGAATCGAGCCTGAAATGGATGCCGGCCTGAAATTAATCATCATCGCATGGATCGGGGTGTCGGTCTGGATAACGGTCATCATCCTTCAGCAGAGGCAATACCATCCCAAAGCCCTTTTCATCTTGTTCTTCGCCGAATTATGGGAAAGATTTTCCTTTTATGGCATGCGCGCTCTGCTTGTGTTGTATATGACCAAGGAACTATTTACTGAAATGGTGAGGGGTGAGTCCGATGCCAGGTCGTATGGGATTTACGGGGCATATAATGCATTATTATACGCCGCCCCAGTGATCGGGGGCTTATTAGCCGACCGTTTGCTTGGATTCAGGTATGCCATAATCCTTGGAGGCTTGATCATGGCAGCCGGCCAGTTCACGCTGGCATCTACCATTGGCAGCCAGCTATTTTTCTTCATCGGGCTGGCAATGATTGCGGCCGGCAACGGATTCTTCAAGCCGAATATTTCAAGCTTTCTTGGAACATTTTATGAAAAGAACGATACCAGAAAGGACAGCGGTTTCACGCTTTTTTATATGGGTATCAATGTCGGGGCCTTCCTTGCGCCCGTTACCTGCGGCTATCTCGGTGAACGCATCGACTGGTCGCTCGGATTT
>DATDPY010000102.1:0-2792 GCA_035292565.1 Cyclobacteriaceae bacterium
AAATAAACTCTCAAATGATTAATTCCCAACCAGGACAGTTTTGAAGAAGGCAAGGTATAGCCCAGTTGGATGTTTTTTACTCTCAGATAGCTGCCATCTTCAACATAAAAACTACTTCTATTGAAACTATATACATCCGATTCGTCCAAAACAGGTAATGTGATTCCGGATTCGCTGAGTACATCGTGTTGCCGGTTGCCGTTGCTGAAAGGCGAATAATAATTACCTTTTTCTATATTCATAATTTCATTGCCAAACACCCCGTTCAGGAAAAAGCTAAAGTCGATATTTTTTGTATGGGCATTGAATTGGATCCCGTAAATAAAGTCCGGATGCGGATTGCCTATAAAAGTAAAGTCGGCATCGTTGATTCTTCCGTCCTTATTGAGGTCCCTGAATTTAAAACGCCCTGGTTTGGCCTGACCTTTATCCGCAAAAAGGGTTTTTGTTATTTCTTCCTCACTTTTCCAGAGTCCATCTACGATATATCCGTGAAATTGAGATAATGGTTGACCGACTTCTGTCCTGGTCAAATGTCCGCCATATGAAAATCCTGAAGAAATAAACGAATTTGATTTATTGTCGAGGTTTAATACTTCATTCCTGTATTGGGATAAAGTCAACCCGATTGAATAATTAATTTTTTTATTCCAGGCTTTGCCCTGGTATTTGAGATTGAGGTCCAGTCCTGTATTTTTCATAGATCCGATATTGGTTTGTATGGCACCCACCTTCCCTGCTGTTGATGGTTGTTCAACCCCAAATATCATATCCCTGGTTTTTCGATGATACCATTCCGCAATGATATCCAGGTGATGAAAAAGGGTAACATCCAATCCGATATTAAACAGGGCATTGGTTTCCCATTTTAAGTCGGGGTTCCCCGTAGTCGACTGATCATACCCTTTGATACTGAAATAAGCGCCCGAAAATAAAGAAGCGCCAAAAGGGAAAACGATAACATTGCTATAGTTACTGTAACCCGGATAATCACCCGCCTCGTTATTACCGGTTTCACCATAGCCTATTCTGAATTTCAAATCATTGATGTCATTTTTCCGGACATTTTTCATAAACGGCTCATCAGTTATCCTCCAGGCCGCAGAAACCCCATAGAACGTACTATAACGGTTGTTGATAAACCGGGATGAACCATCCCTGCGAACAATTCCGGTAAATAAGTATTTATCTGAAATTTTTACATTCAGCGATTGAAACAAAGAAAATTTGTAATGTTCACTTTCAGTACCCCCAGTTATAACATCCGTACCGTTTGAAAGTTGCCTGAAATTAGGATCATTGGCAAACTGTAATCCTCTCACCTGGGAGCCTATACCCTGCGCATGATTGGTTGCCGCTTCCATGCCGGTCAGGGACTGGATTTCAATAAATCCTGCAAGAATTTTTGAAAAATTAAGGGTATTAAAATGACTCCAGTTGATCTCAGTATTCTGAATTTCAGTCAGGTTATTATTGCTCGTACCAAAGGGGTTTTCGTAAGCAGTTTCCTCATAAACTTTAGACCTGTTGAAATGATAGTCCAAACCAAACTGTGATTTAAAAGTCAGGTTGGGGAGGAGGTCGATCTCCGCATAGGCGTTTCCGAATACATAGGAGAGATATCCGGTATTGTTGATTTTTCTCCTCTCCTGAAAAGCCACCGGATTCATTTCATTTTTTAATCCATAACCGCCTCCATAATTCCCTTTAATGTCCCGGACCGGAAATAATTCAAGGGTATTTATAAAACCACTCATGTTTCCAATGCCTGCATTATTTATCTGATGGCTGTAATTAAATTGATTGCCCAGCCTGATTTTATTCTTGATGGTGAATTCATTGTTGGCTCTTACTTGGTAACGCTTATAATCATTGTTAATCAAAATGCCGTGGTGGTCAAAATAGTTAGCGCTCAGGTAATACCTCGCCTTTTCAGAACCCCCGCTGGTGGTGAGTTGATAATTGGTCATGGGGGCGCTGTTAAAAATAGCTTTATACCAATCCGTCCCTTCTTTGTTTACTTTTTGAATTAAATAATTCTTGCTCCGGTCGGCTAAAGGGTTGGTGGATAAAAAATACCTGGAAGGATCTGCCCTTGGGTCGCCGGCCAATACCCCCCCCATAAACCCACCTCCACTAACTATATAATCAGGGAGGACCCAGGTATCTCCGTTTTTGATATATAAATTCGAATTAAATGGCAGACCAGCGCCTTTTCTGAGGTCTTGATCCACCTTCAATTGCTCTTGCGGATTCAATAAATCAGGAAAGGATCCCGGAAATTGAATCCCGGATACAATTTCCAGATTGAGTTTGTTTTCTCCAATTTTACCTTTTTTAGTGCTCACCAGGATTACTCCATTGGCTGCCCTTGCACCATACACGGCGGCCGAAGAGGCATCCTTTAATACCTGGATGCTTTGAATGTCATTTGGATTTAAAAAATTGAGGTCGGTCTGGTTGATTACCGGTACTCCATCGATGACATAAAGCGGTTCATTGTTATTAATAGTACTGAACCCTCTGACCCGCACAAAGGAACGCGAGCCGGGATCACCTGTTGTACCGATCTGAACACCTGCGATTTGACCTTGCAATTGATCCACTATATTGGAGGAGGGTATTTTTTTTACCTCGTCCATATTCACTACAGAAATGGATCCGCTGATATCCCTTCTTGATTGAGACGAATAGCCGACGACAACCAATTCATCCAAACCGATTCCCGGATTCAGAAGGATATCCAGGGACAACCCGATGGGGACCATAACTTCCATATCCACATATCCTAT
>DATDPY010000103.1:0-2526 GCA_035292565.1 Cyclobacteriaceae bacterium
GGTTGAAGGGGAAAAGGGCAACAGCGCCTGGGTGGGGGTGCATTGCTACTCTTCAGGAGATCTTTATCATTGGAATGATGAAGGGATCGCCCTCAGGGTGGAAGAGGAATTAGCGAGCGAAATAACGGCAGGCTGCCTCCTGGAACGGCCGAAAGTGATCTTCAACCGGAATACGGAAAAGTTCGTTATGTGGTTCCACCTGGAGAGAAAAGACCTTGGCTACAAAGATGCCAGAAGCGGAGTGGCCGTTAGCGACAGGATAACCGGACCCTATGCATATGTCAGATCTGAAAGGCCGGAGAAGGGAAACTGGCCTGTAAATGTTGGCGAATTCCATAAAGCAAATGAATTTGCCGGGCAGGAAATCCAATTTACCGGGGGCGACGACCTGCCCGTATATTGTGATTCGCTGAACATCCTTGGCCGGGATTATAATGATGGACAGATGGCAAGAGATATGAATCTTTTTGTGGATGACGATGGGAAGGCATATCATGTTTACGCTTCAGAAGAGAATTCGACATTGCATATATCCCTGTTATCGGAAGATTATCTTTCGCATTCCGGGAAGTATACAAGGGCATTTATCTGCCGGTACATGGAAGCCCCAGTGATATTTAAACGGGACGGCAAGTATTATTTCATCGGATCCGGGTGTACCGGGTGGCATCCGAATGCGGCAAGGTATGCAGTTGCGGATTCGATATTTGGACCCTGGACTGAAATGGGGAACCCATGTACCGGGCCCGATTCGGCCCTGACCTTTCATTCCCAGTCGACCTGTGTGCTGAAGGTTGCCGGAAAGGAGGACGCCTTTATTTTTATGGCCGACCGGTGGAGGCCGGAAAATGCTATAGACGGCAGGTATATCTGGCTGCCTGTAATTTTTGATGGCGACAGGATTAATCTGAAATGGTTTGATGAATGGGATTTGGGTCTGTTTGATCGACTGAAGGTAAATAAAAGTAATTGACTGTTTGACTGGTCAACTGGGCAACTGTTTAACTGTTTAACTGTGTAACTGATTAACTGGTTAACTGGTTGACTGGTTACTGGCCCGTCGCTAAAGTGATCCACCTTCCTTTGTTAGCACTACGACGGGCAGGCTGGATCACTTTTTCACGCTGCTCCCCTGCAGGCTGGCCCGTCGCTAAAAATGTCCACCGGACATTTTCTTTACGCTCCGTCCCAACTCCGCAATTAGTCAAAAATAATCGTTTTCTGGCCATGCACCAGAATACGATGCCGGGTATGGTAATAAACTGCAGTTGCCAGGACCCTTCGTTCCAGGTCTCTTCCTTTGCGGACCAGTTCTTCGACGGAATCCTTATGGGATATTCGGATCACATCCTGGCTGATGATCGGGCCATCGTCTAGCTTTTCCGTAACATAATGACTGGTTGCGCCGATGATCTTTACTCCTCTTTCATAAGCCTGGCGGTAGGGGTCACGTCCCGCAAAGGCCGGCAAAAATGAATGATGGATGTTTATGATCCTGTTTTGATATTCACGGACAAATCCCGGCGACAGAATTTGCATATACCGGGCCAGGATGATCGTGTCGATATTTTCCTTTTTGAGAAGATCGAGCTCTTTTTTCTCCTGTGCTATCTTATTGGCATGGGTGATCGGGAACACCTGGAATGGAATGTTGTATTGTTCTGCAAGCGGTTTGAGCGCTGTATGGTTGGATATGATCAAGGGGATCTCCATGGCATATTCCCCAAGCCTGTTCCTCCATAAAATTTCCTGAAGGCAATGGTCGTACTTCGAGACAAAAATGGCCGTCCTTAAATTTCCCGAAGTGAAATTAATTTTCCATGATGCCTTGAATTCCTTTGCTAACGGCTTAAAAGCATCTTCCAGTTCCGCCCAGGGAATGCTGAAACCATCGAGGTCCCAGGATACTCTTATAAAGAAAAGTTTTTCAACCTGGTCGACATGCTCATCCAGATCGAATATATTACCGCCCCTTTCGTAAATGAAATGGGATATCCGGGCGACTAATCCTTTCCGGTCTTTGCAGGATAATAACAGGATTGCAGTCAAAATCTATGGTTTAAAAAATATCAGACAATTTATGCATTGGGAGAAAAACATCTCCAAAAATATGTTTTAAAAGCAACTTCTGAAAATCCTGGTCCCCGATCCTTTACGCTGGAAAGGATCAATCGATGGCGCCTTTCGAAAGGATGATATCCGAATCTTTCTGATCGAGCTTCAGCGTATTGATAATGCGATGGGTGTTCGGGTATCCGAGCAGGAAAACGATTAAAATGATCCCGGATAATCCCGCATAAAATTTTTCTCCCGTTAGGGCAAGTCCGGATAAATTAGCTATCATGATCGCTTCAAGGAATAGATCCCGCATCAGCGAGGCCTTACAATACGCATCAAGCCGTGACCGCAGGTCATTGCCACGGACAATCCTTCGGGTCACCCATACGAAGATCAGTATGGAGGCGATGAGGATAACAAAGGAAATAATCGCAAAGGAGTTCCGCATAAGTAACGCGATTGCATGAT
>DATDPY010000104.1:0-5617 GCA_035292565.1 Cyclobacteriaceae bacterium
ATATTCAACGACTGAAAAATCAATTAACGATAAAGATAATTCATGGAACTTAAATGGGATTACACAAAATTATGTTTATGTATTATTGCCCTCCAAAGGGGATCCGGAAAACTTACAGGCATCTCTTAGCCGTCTGAGTGAACTGCAAAATAATAACATACAGGATACAAATATTAAAATCACCATGTCATTACAGCCCCTTAATGCGATTGTAGTCGGTAATGACCTTATTAATCCAATCGGCCCGACAATGATCTCAAGTCTTCTGTGGATATTAGGAGCTTTTGCTGTTATAATTCTAATATCCGCTTGTTTTAATTATACAAACCTATCTATTGCACAATCTTTGATGCGTTCAAAGGAGGTTGGCATCAGAAAAGTCATCGGTGCCGGAAAATTCCAGATTTTCAGTCAATTTATTTGCGAGTCGGTAGTTATTGCCCTGGTCGGGTTAGTGCTTTCCATTTTGTTTTTCCATTTTATTCGCCCTCATTTTTTGTCCCTTGATCCAGAACTTAATGAAATGTTATCCTTAAACTTGTCCATAGGCCTGATAAGTTATTTCATAATTTTTGCGGTAATAACGGGCTTCCTCGCAGGAGTTTTCCCTTCAATAATGTATGCAGGAATAAATGCGATAAATGCTTTTAAGAAACCAGGCTCGGTGAGAATATATAAAAATATGAATTCAAAAAAAGTCTTGATTGTTTTTCAATATATTTTCTCGCTCATTTTTATCACGATAACATTTCTTGGTTTCCATCAATATAAATATTTTTTAAACATTAATCCCGGCTTCAATACAGATGACATTATTAATATAAAACTGCAGAATAATAAACCTGACCCCTTGGTAAATGAATTGTCCGCTATTCCCGAAGTAGCCGGAATTTCTGAATCAATGACCAATGAAGGCACCTCGGAAATTTATTTTACCTCAATGAAATATTCAAATCCAAATGATTCAAGTTGGGTCACTTATAACCGGATAAATGAAAATTATATTCCGATGCATGACATGACACTGATTGCAGGAAGAAATTTTATTGATGCTCAGGAAATCAATGAGAGAACAATGGTAATCGTTAATAATGAATTGACTAGAAAATTTAATATTGGTAATGGAGATCTTTTAAATGCCCTAGGCGAAATAATCACAGTCGATGGAAAGAATTATCAAATAATAGGCATTATAAAAGATTTTCATTCGAGCAGGGCGAACAACGATATAAGTCCTTATATATTCATGTATTCCAATAAGAATCCCAATTATGTGAATATAAAAATTCATTCCAACGATATACCACATACCATATCAAAACTAGAAAAGGCATGGAATCAAGCCGGTAATATAGATCCTTTTAATGCTTCATTTTATAAGGATCAAATCAAACATGCTTTTAATGATTATTCTTCGATAATTAAAGTCATCGGATTTCTTGCTTTTCTAGCAATTATAATTTCTTCTTTAGGATTAATCGGAATGGTCGTCTATTCAATGGAATCAAGATTAAAAGAAATAGGAATTCGTAAAGTTTTAGGAGCGAACCTGGAGAGTCTTATTTATCTATTAGGCAAAAATTTCATATCACTAATACTTATTGCGTGCATTATTGCTTTGCCTATAACTTTCTTATTTTTCAATAACCTTGTTTTGCCGAATATGGCGTCAAACCGGGCTCCAATCGGCTTACTTGATATGTTTTCCGGCGCAATCGTCGTAATAACCAGCGCGTCAATTATTATCGCAACTCAAACGTTTATCGCTTCGAAGACTAACCCTTCCAATATTCTTCAATATGAATAAACCCGTAGATTAATATCACTTTTCCCAACGTTAATTCCCGGGTCAATAATTGATAGATTTTTTGTAAATTTGAATAAAATTCTAAAATGGAAGATAAAAGAACGCTGGATACCGAAGCCATCCTGGGTGAATTAATTCATAGCAATGGACTGCTAAAAAAAGATGTTTTCTGGACGAAAGTAATAGCCATTTCTGCCTTGATTATTGCCGGCCTTTCATTCTTATGGTCAGTGCAGATTTTTCTTTCAGCAGCGAAATGATATAAAGCACTCCACGGATTCACAAATCCATTCATCTCGCATATATGACAGTTTGATTCTGGGCGGGCGGGTCACTTTTGGAGTGTTGCGCCCGGACTCTCCAAAAGTTTGCGCTGGCAACACGCCCTCCGCGGGTGAGCATACAGCAAGAGGAATAGAGATTTCGTTTTATAACGAGAAGGTATTTCCACACTGTATGGTCGCTTTGGCTGTCATAGCTTTAGCGAAGGCAGGCCGTCTCAAACTCAAATCGGCCAATTCGAGTGCTGCTCTACAAGCTATCCGGAAACCAGTCGATAACTACTTACTCCTAACATTGCAGGATCAAACCTGTAACCTGCAACCAGTAACAAAAATATAGCACTTTAAAATGAAAATGTGTGTTAGCGAACCACTTTAAATCGGTCGTTCTACGCTATCACTTCCCCGCTCTTTTCCTGTCGTGTTCACTGAGGAGGATTTTTCTCAGGCGCAGGGATCGGGGAGTCACTTCGAGGTATTCGTCATCCGCGACATATTCCATGGATTCTTCAAGGGAAAATTTCACCGCCGGGGTAATAAATATTTTATCATCTGAACCGGCAGCCCTCATATTGGTAAGCTTTTTTGTTTTGGTCAGATTCACCACAATATCATCCGGCCGGATGTGTTCGCCAACCACCTGGCCGGTATAGATCTCCTCGTTGGGATGAACGAAGAATGTTCCCCTGTCCTGGAGTTTGTTAATTGAATAGGCAATGGCTGTCCCTCTCTCCATGGCGATGAGCGAACCGTTTCGGCGGCCCTGTATATCTCCTTTCCAGGGTTCGTAAGATTTGAACCTGTGTGCCATGATCGCTTCTCCTTCAGACACGGTCAATACCTGATTTCTCAGGCCGATGATCCCCCGCGATGGAATGGAGAATTCAATATGGATCCGGTCACCTTTTGTATGCAGACTCAGCATCTCGCCCCTGCGCTGGGTAACCATGTCAATTACCTTGCTCGAGGAAGATTCGGGAACATGGATCGTAAGGGTTTCAATGGGTTCGCAATCCACTCCATTGATTTTTTTAATGATAACCTTTGGCTGGCCGAGCTGGAGTTCATAACCTTCGCGACGCATGGTTTCCACAAGGATGGAAAGATGGAGAATGCCCCTGCCATAGACGGTGAATGCCTCAGGGGAATTAGTGTCCTCGACCCGAAGCGCAAGGTTTTTCTCGGTTTCCTTGTACAGCCGTTCCCTGATATGGCGGGAAGTGACGAACTTCCCTTCCTTGCCATAAAAAGGAGAATTGTTGATAGTGAAAAGCATGCTCATCGTTGGCTCATCGATCTGCATGGGGGTAAGGCCTTCGGGATTTTCAAAATCAGCAACCACGTCGCCGATCTCGAAATCATCGAGACCAAGAACGGCGCAAATTTCACCGGCATGTACCTCGGTTTTTACCTTTTCCTTGCCAAGGCCTTCGAATACATACAATTCCTTAATTTTGGATTTGAATATTCGCCCATCCCTTTTGATCAGGGAAACATTATCTCCTCCTTTAAGTATTCCCCTCAGCAGCCTGCCTACCGCTATTCTTCCCACATACGATGAATAATCGAGAGATGAAATCTGCAGTTGGGAAGTGCCTTCCACATATTTTGCATTCGGGAAATATTCAATAATGGTATCCAGCAGGTATGTAATATCGCTTTCAGGCTTTCTCCAGTCGGCCGACATCCATCCCTGTTTCGAAGACCCGTAAACAGTCGGAAAGCCAAGCTGTTCCTCAGTGGCATCGAGGTTGAACATCAGGTCGAATATTGCTTCATGCACGCCTTCAGGATCGCAATTGGGTTTGTCTACTTTGTTGACAACGAGGATTACTTTAAGATTCAGCGAGAGGGCCTTTTGCAGAACGAACCTGGTTTGCGGCATGGGGCCCTCAAAGGCATCAACAAGCAGTAAAACTCCGTCGGCCATATTCAGCACGCGTTCCACTTCTCCGCCAAAATCGCTATGCCCTGGGGTGTCAATGATATTTATCTTAACGCCTTTGTAACGGACAGATACATTTTTTGCCAGGATGGTAATTCCCCGTTCGCGCTCAAGTTCATTGCTGTCGAGAATGAGCTCGCCCATATCCTGATTGTCCCTGAACAGTTTCACCTGGTATAAGATGCGGTCTACCAGTGTGGTTTTCCCATGATCGACATGTGCTATTATGGCTATATTCCGGATTTCCTGCATGAAAATTATTAAATGTGATGAATCATTGAGGGCACAAAAGTAGTCAGATTTTGGATAGAAAGTTGTATCAATTCAATGACTGTGAATCCGCGCTGAAAATACTTCAAGCATTTTGCTGAATTCACTGTCGGACTGAATGGTTTTAACCGGCGATAATCCGGTCAGAATACGCCTGGCATTATTGAGCGTCGAAAGTGCATGCGGATTTTCATCAAATATCCTGGATAAAACCATGGCCCCGATAACCGATTTGAGAACATTGGCCTTTACCCTGAGCGTATGGGGTACGTTCCTGCCCGGGTGGATATGGACGTACCTTTCTGGCTCATCGCCGATTCTGAATACCCATACGGAACCGTCAGGAAATTCCCGGCACTTGTATGATTCTGCGGAATCTCTGATCCATTTTACATACTGATCCTTAAAAAAAATGCCATTCTTATGAATTTCACCGAGGGCCAACTCGGCAGCCGCCATCGAACCGATCTGTCCCGTATACAGGTCGGTTGTCGAGTTGCCGATGTTCAATAGATCTGATTTGAGTTTTTTAAGCTGGGTTTCGGATTTATACTCCCTGATCCTGTCAATGATAAATCCCAGGTGGTGTTTCCAGCAATTCAGGAGGACGGGTTCGGGGATTGAGAGGAGCATGGGGATTAGGGTGTGGGTGTGAGCGAGAGAGTGAGTGTGGGTGTGAGTGTGAGGCGCATGATGGGCCGTGTTGGGGACCGTCGGGCGGCTTCCTTGAAACCGGCTTGCCGGAAGGATTTATAAAAGCCTGTCCAGGCAAATGTTGAAGGGTAGTGTTCCTGATCCGTGTCGATAGGATACCCTTCCAGGATCTTTACTCCCTTCTTGCCTGCATAGCTGACGATCTCTTTCAGGAACAGAGTGGACAGACCTTTTTTACGCCATGATTTGTCGATGAAAAAACATACGATTGACCAGACGGCTTTCTCATCAATCCTGGCGAGAATTTTCGATCTGTCGAGCGCCGGGAATTCTTCCCTGGGGCCCAGGGAACACCATCCAAGCGCTTCCTTTCCTGAATAGGCCAGTAAACCGGCAAATTTACCTTTCGCCACAAGTTGTTTCATCCGTCTTTTATTCCCGCTTCCTTTGCCTGACGCGAAGTCTTTTTTCGGTATTCTCCAATACATACACCAGCAGCCGGCACAGGCGCCTTTGGGACCGAATAATTTTTCAAAATCTTTCCAGTTCGTTTCAGAAAGGGGCGAGATATTGAGAGCCATAAGATAAACCTAAGGAGGCGTTATTCAAATATTAAATGACCAGGGAATTTCCTCTACTTTCTGATAAAAGTCAATTGTG
>DATDPY010000105.1:0-20511 GCA_035292565.1 Cyclobacteriaceae bacterium
GCCTAACTCCCTGAAAGCAACAGCCCAAGTAACAATAAATGCCGCCTCAAGATCAAAAATGACAAAGAACATCGCCACCATGTAAAAATAAGCCGGGAATCGTACCCTGGATGTGCCGGTCGGGATCATACCGGATTCAAAAACCTCATGGGTAGCCCTGTCCTCGTGCCGTTCTCCCAAAAAATGAGACAGCACTATGATTATGGTTACTAATAAAATAACGGCCACTGAATAAGCAACCAATGGCCATAAAACCATGATCAGCATAATAAACTGAAGATTATAATCCCGCTAATTAACTTTTTGAAAATCCGATAAGCCGCCCAAATCTAATAAAAGGATGTTTTTAATAAAAAGGATTTGTTTGAATAAATTTTCCGCCGGGATTTTACCCGCTGGAAATCGATACTTCAATGCCATCCCTGATTATCTTATCGACTTGTTTAACAAGATTGAGGATTTCAGGGAGGTTTTTTCGAGGAGCCAGTGAATAAGGCATACCACGCCAATGCCGATCATAGCCCCAAAGAAGATATCAATAAAAAAATGCTGCATAAGGTACACCCTCGATATGCCCACCAGGATGGCAATGAGGTACCATACAGCGGTAAGTTTCTTATTCGGAATGGCTATTGAAAGTATCGTGGCCATCGCAAAGATGGTAGCCGAATGCCCGGAAGGAAATGTTTGATTGAAATGCAATTCCACTCCCTCTACAAAATGCAGGCCCGGCATATTCCGGAAATAAAATGGCGGTCGATCGAGATCGGGAAATATCTGCATTTTCAATCCTTGTACTATGAGGGTCTGAATAATTATTACGATGAGGGTTAGTACAATGTAATAATACCTGATAAACATTAAAAAGATAATCAGGATTACAAAAGCAATTCCATCCCCGAGGTAAGTGAAATATTTGAAAAAGATATCTGCAATGGGATTCCAGTGGATGTTCAGCCAGAGCTCTGCTTCTCCTTTTTCGAAAAGCAATACGCCTGCAATCCCTGAAGCGAAAAAAACAGCCAATAAATATAGGCCCCAATAATCCTTTAAGCTTCGCATAATACTATTCAATTATAAATAACTAATGTCTCACAGGTAAAAGTTTAATGAAATTCAAATCAAAAAGTATAAAATTGATGAAATAATATGAGTTAATAATTAATCCCAGATTGAATTGATCCCATATAATTTAAGATCCGCGATCTCCAGGTTTTCAGCAGCGATAATCTCGATTTTATCCAGTATTGCATCCGGGAAAAAAATATCTGTCATTACCGTCTGGCCATGATCAGCAAAAAATTCGACAGAGGAAACATCAAAAAAGATCTGTACATGAATATCCTTTTCCAGCGACCGCCTTGGTGAAAAGTGTATGCCGGCAAATTCCGGAGCAAAGTCAGTTTCTCCGGATCCTCTCCTGTCAATATAAAACCGGTTATCCCCCAGTTTAAATCCATGATAGCCAACAACAAGAGAATCCCCGATGCTATTTGATATCCTTACTTTGAATGATGATGCATTTTTTATTAAAAAACTTAATTCAAATGCCGAAAACCTGGTATTCGATTGATTACTCAGGTCAAATGTACTTTCGACAAGAAAATGACCGATGGAAAATTCTTCATTTCTAATCTGGTAAATTTCTGGTACAGGCATGGATGCTAATTCGAGTCCATTTATTGTTTTTACCAGGTTTAATTCCCGGGGAAGCGTCATGGCACTTCTCCAGATGGTTGTGGGAACCTTATTGGCATAAAGCCAGTTGCTCATCCAACCGATGAATATCCTCCGGCTGCCAGTATTCGACCAGGTTACACCGGCATAATTATCCATCCCGTAATCGAGCCATCGGGTTATTGGGCTATCAGCCATAAAATATTTCCCCGTGAATTCTCCGATAAAATACTGGGTTGCTGATCCACCGTTAAATCCTCCCGGATTAATACTGACAAGCAGTACCCATTTCTCAACTCCCGGGAGTTCCAGCTTAAACAGGTCGGGGCATTCCCATACTCCGCCATGTGCGCCCAGGCGTGAACCGAAATCGCTTTCGAAAGACCAGCGGATTAGGTCTGTCGAAGAATAAAAACTCACATGATCTCCGGCAGCCAGTACCATGATCCACTTGTCCGATGGCTCATGCCAGATTACCCTGGGGTCCCTGAAATCTCTGGTACCTGGATTTTTCAGCACAGGATTGCCAGAATATTTTTTCCAGGTTTCCCCGTTGTCGAGGCTGAAAGCAATACCCTGATTTTGAAAATCAATTTTGCCCGCTTTCTCGCCTGAAGGGTCATGATAGGTGAATATGGCAACAACCGGGGGATTGTCCGAAGTGCCCAAGCCGGAAGTGTTATCGCTGTCGTAGACGGCGCTTCCGGAATAAATATACCCGTGTTCATCGGGATACAAGCCGACCGGCTTATGTTCCCAATGCACCAGGTCTGTGCTAATGGCATGACCCCAATGCATCGGGCCCCATATATTGCTGTCGGGGAAATGCTGGTAAAATAAATGATAAACTCCTTCAATAAAGACAAGACCGTTGGGGTCATTCATCCATTGACTTTCAGGGCTAAAATGGAATTGAGGTCGGTGTCGTTCCTGATAATATCCCGTTTCCTGTCCACCCTGTTCCCGGTGGACTGATTTTTCACCGGAACTACAAGAACTATCTGACAAAAAACAAACCGGGAAAGCAATGTAAATAAGCAGCCGCATTCGCATGATTTCTCTGCCGGACTAAATATACAGTCCCTTGCCGGATTTTACTTTTTAAACCTGAATTTTAAATATTTTATGGTTATCCCCTGTTCAAGAAACTTTTTTTCATAATTGGTCTTCAATCCATGGTGGTCGCCGTCAAGACCGGATGCATATAGATCTTCGGTCCATTCCAGGTCCTGCACATCATTCATTTCCTCGATTGTATCGAGTGTATAACGGAAAAATTCCAGATTGTCGGTCTTTAAATAAACCCAGCCGCTGGGGCACAGGATTTTCCTATATATATTAAGGTATCTTGGATGGGTCAGCCGGCGTCGGATATCTCTCTGACGCGGACGGGGATCGGGAAAGGTAATCCAGATCGCATGAATTTCATCCTCTTTAAAAAATTTTTCCAGCTTAAGGATATGTGTCCTGAGAAACGCTGCATTTCCCAGGTCTTCCTGTTCGGCAATGAGGCTGCCTGTCCATATCCGGGAACCCTTGATGTCGATACCGATAAAATTCATTCCCGGGAATTGACGCGCCATTCCCACGGTATAATCTCCCTTGCCGCAGGCCAGTTCCAGCACAATGGGATTCCCGTTCCTGAATTGAAGTTCAGCCCACTTTCCCTTGATTATCTCATATTTACTCTTACCCTCTTCAACGATATTATCCCGAAGAGTATTATCCTTGAATTTATCAAGCTTATTTCTCCCCATTACTTTAATTCATTTACTTCTGCGACAACAAAAGTGCTGCCACCAATAAAGATCACATCACCTTTCCTGCAATCGGCCTTTGCTGCAGCAACAGCTTCATTTACGCTCGAATATGCCTTACCTTTCAGGCCCTGGTTTTTAGCCATAGTTTTAAGTTCTTTCGAGTTCCTGGCCCTTGGAATATTTGCGGCACAAAAATAGTACCGCGCATTCCTGGGCAGTTGATTTAATATGGGACCCGGATCTTTATCTTTTACCATCCCGAAAACGATTCGCAATTCCCTGCGCCCAATCTTGCCAAGCTGCTCCATTACCCATTTAAGACCGTCTTCATTATGGGCTACATCGCAAATAATAAGAGGATCCGAAGAAAGCACCTGCCACCTGCCTTTAAGTCCGGTTGATTTTCTTACTGTGCGAAGACCAGTATTTACGGCTTCTTCCGGGATTAAAATCTTCTTTCTACGGAGCACGTCCAGAACGGCTAATACGGCGGGAATATTTTTTACCTGGTAATCTCCCGCTAAATCCGATTTGATCACCATCATGTTGCCGCTACCAGGGCATTTGACCCGGTACTCTGACAGGCCCGGAGCATCCTTTTTCCCGACAACCTCATAAAGATCTTCTGCAAACAAGACGCGAGACGATAATTCACCTGCCCGTTTTACGAACACAGGGTCCGTTTCAGGGTGTCTTTGTCCGATAACAACCGGGACCCCGGACTTGATTATCCCGGCTTTCTCAAAAGCAATTTCCGCCAGGCTATGGCCCAGCATATCCTGGTGATCGAACGAAATATTCGTGATCAGCGAGACTTCCGGGGTGATGATATTGGTGGAATCGAGTCTTCCGCCCAAACCAGTTTCAACAACAGCCATATCTACCCGGTTCTGGCGAAAATAATCAAACGCCATGGCCACGGTCAATTCGAAAAATGAAGGTCTGATCTCTTCAAGATGGGGACGGATCTTTTCAATGAACCGGATTACAAAAGATTTCAATATGGGTCTGCCGTTGACCCTGATCCTTTCTGTAAAATCCTTCAGATGGGGCGAAGTGTACAAACCTGTCTTATATCCTGCTTTCTGAAATACCGAAGCGATCATATGGGATGAACTTCCTTTACCATTAGTACCGGCAATATGCACCGATCGGAAGGCGTCCTGCGGATCACCCAGCGCCTTACATAATACAAGTGTATTCGTGAGGTCCTTTTTGAATGCCTGGGGTCCGATGCGCTGGAACATCGGAAGCCTTGAATACATGTATTCGAGAACTTGCCTGTAGGTCATCGAAGAACGTCTATCTCGAACGGATGATGAAGGTTATCTTCCCCGTTGATGAAGCGGCCGGGCGGGCATTGGCAGACAGAGGGCTGAAGGTCAGTTCTTCGACGGCTTCCCTGTAAATTTTTTCAACACCGGGCGTTACAGTTTTTTCAAGCGTTCTGACCGAAGTTATTTCACCCCTATCGTTGATTTTGATCTCGAATATGATTTTCCCGTTTTCAGATGAGGTATCGTCAGGCCTCGGCTCAAAGTCCCATATCCAGCCGGCCATATCGAGCGATGAACCACCCTGCCCTCCTCCCTGTGTTCCGTATAAAGCCCGCGCATCGACCGTCCCCTGCGGATCGCCCTTATCGCCTGTAGTCCCTGTATTATCGCCCTGGCTGTCGGCCTGGTTCTCGCTGCCCGTTGCTCCCGTTTTTCCGGATTCAGGATCTTTATCTTTTCCGGAACCCGCTTTGGTTTGATTTGATTCCGTTACCTTCGGAGTGGTCTCCGTGGTTTCTGACCCGGATTCCACTTTCTCTGTTATATCCGGAGAATTTTCATCCACCGGACTGTTCAATTCATTCTTGTTGATATCGCCGGCGGGTTCTTGTTCCGCCTCTTCGCTGGTTTGATCTTCATTCTCTTCAAGAGTATTTTCCTCACCGGCAGGTTCAGAATCAGGCTCTTCTGCAACAGGATGTATCTCCCCCGAGCCCGACTCATCGAGGCCGAAGTTAAGCTCGATCCCATATTCAGCGGCAGGCGGGTAGGGAGCCTTCCATGCCAGGATAAAGAAAAACGAGGCAGTCAAAGCAGCATGGATCAGCAACGACAGGAGCAGGCTGTTTCTGCGGTTTCTTTTTTCCCGTATATCCTCCATCATTCAACAGGTTTTGTCGCAATCGAGACTTTGGCCTTTAGCGATGTAGCTATGCTCGCCACATTAACCAGGTGTTCTGTTGGCACCGATTGATCGATATGCAATACCACCACGCCTTCGCGTCCTCTCATGGCCGCCTTCAGATCGTCCGGAAGACGGCGGAGGGTTGTGCGCTGATCATTGACAAAATATTTAAGATCCGATGTGATCGTTACCGAAACTTTTTGCAGGATTATATTGGATGAAACACTCGATGGCAAATTTACAGGCAACCCTGAAGGAGTGACATAGGTTGAGCTCAGCATAAAAAAGATCAGCAGCAGGAAAACTATATCGGTCATCGATGCAAAACTGAAACCGGTATCTACCTTATGTTTTGACTTCAGGTCCATCTATTCATTGTTGATTTGGAATTTGGAATTTGGAATTTGGAATTTGGAATTTGGAATTTGTCTTTTCATAATTTACCGCGGTTCCTGGAGCAGATCAATAAAATTAATGGACGTATACTCCATTCTGTAGATGAGCTTTTGGATCCGCGTGACCAGGAAGTTATAACCCAAATAGGCGACAATTCCCACGATCAACCCCGCGGCAGTAGTTACCATGGCTTCATAAATTCCTGACGAAAGAAGCCGCGGACTAACGGTACCCTGTTCCTGGGCGATTGCGATAAATGCCCTGATCATACCGGTAACAGTTCCCAGGAAACCGATCATCGGGGCCGCACCGGCCGTAGTGGCAAGCAATGACAAATTTTTTTCCAGTTTGTACACTTCGATTTTCCCAACATTTTCAATGGATGCTTCAATGTTTTTCAACTGGCCTCCAAGCCTTGAAATTCCCTTTTCGATCATCTTGGCCACCGGAGTATCATTCTGCGCGCATAATAATCTGGCGCCGGACAAATCGCCTCTCAAAACCAGGTCTTTTATGTTGTCGAAGAATCCGTCGGGAGTTTTCGATGCTCTGTTGATTGTCATGCTACGTTCAATGAAAACATAAACCGCCAGGATGGAAAGCAGGAAAATAGGGATCATCATGAATCCCCCTTTCATAATAAGATACCACAGTGTTATCGCATCACTGCCACCCCGGGCAAGGGAATCAACCGAAGTGGAAATCTGCAAAAAATTCATGCTAATATTTCAATACCCATATTTCACTTCCATAGGTTCCTTTTAACTCTTCCATCTTCGTGCTTGCTTCGGCCAACGATTCAAAGTCTGCAACTGATAACTTATAATATCCTTTTCTTTCGATGGGCGGGCCTACAATAGTGCATTGAACACCCTGTTGCGAAAGTTTCATTGCATAATCATTTGCCAGGTCGGAGTCAATTGAGGCTGAAATCACAACATAATAACGACCGGTCCTGGAATTAATTGTGGCTATCTGACTGGGCGCGGGATGTTCCTGAATTGTATCAACTGCTACCGGTTCGGGTTCTACTACAGTCGTATCGATCGGTTGAATGGCAGTCGTGTCCTGCTGAACCACCGGTTCAACTTTTACGGGAGGTTTCCGGATCAGGAACCAATAAACTACAAAAATGATGATAGCCAGAAATATGATTGCCAGGAATATGCCTGCGCCAGATGATTTTTTCTTCGGCGCCTGGACGGGAGTTTTTTGGGCAGATCCGGGTTTTGAGCCTCCGCCCCCTGTAGAGGAAGATCCGGTTTTGGGTAATCCGAAATCATCACCACTGTCTTTCCCGTGGTCTGCCCGGAATACCCTGTCATTTTGATTAAATAGTACATTACCTCTCATAGAAGTATAATTTTATTGGGAAATTTTTCTTAAAAATAACAAATTGTTAAAAAATCACTATCATTCACGGTTGAATTTCTGAATTTATTGGTACTTATTATGACTTTTTGAAAGATATGCAAGCAACAAAGCTAAAAATTAATCGATGCTCCGGCCATGAATTGCAGCCCGCGCGAGGGGTATCTCCAATAGATTTCATAACTTTTTCCCAACATGTTCCGGAAATCCAGAAATACCGAGAACTTCTCGGAAAACAGGTAATCAATGGTAAAATTCAGGTCTGAAACCGAGTCCAGGACGATCTCCTGTTCAGGATTAAAATCTCCTTCGGGAATTTTCACCGGGATCCCTCCTATGAAATACAGGTCGGCGGAAAGTACAACTTTTTGGTAAATATTATAACGGGATAAAATATCAAACCTCCACCTGGGTTTATGCCAGGCTTTTTCAACAACATCCGTTTTATAATTGAAAATTCCGCCTTTAAGGTTTACCATATAGACCTTTGATTCCGAAATATTTATTTCGCCGTAGAAATTTGTGACATTGGTGCTCCCCGGGTCGTAAACCGCATTAAACCTGGAGAAATCAAGGCTGTCATTGATGAAGAAATTCATATCCTTGTAGCTTCCATAGGCAAAGCCTGCTTTTGCATAGGCAAGGTTTCCCAGGTTGGCCTTAAATCCCCAATTGATCCCGAATTTCTTATTCGTATGACATAAAGCAATATCGTTATTAATATAAGGATTGACTGAGGCCATGCTATGGAAAGTAACTTCTTCCATGTCACCATCGATTATCAGGAAACCGGAAACCCTGTTACTGATATGGTATTCGAAATCGACATAAGGGTATAAAATAACCGATCCCCTTGAAGAAATGGTATCATTCTGAATCACTGTATTCACGCCTCCTTCAACATCGAGGTTTTCATATTGATAGAATACCGATGGCCTGAATCTCAGCAGGCTGCGGTATTCATCGCCCGAAGCTTTCCTTGCCGTGAAGAGGGCATCGACGTACAGGTTAAACAACAATTCTTCCCTGACGGGGACTTTTATGCTAAGGTCGGACCGGATGGCTGATTCAGACTGATCGTACCTGTCGGCAAGGTTGGAATAACCGGCACTCAGTCGAAATCCGGTTTTGCCTGCTTCCGGGGAATTCTGAACATGCCCAAGGATATGGACCCTGTTATACTTTTGTCTGATGGAATCGGTATCCACGGATAATCCCTCCGGGTAACCATAAAAATTCCAGAATGAGTGGTCATACCCCGCCTCGGCCCCGATGGTCAGTGGCCCGCGGTAATGGTTACCTGCAATTTCAAAGCTTGTAATACCATTGCTCGAATTTTTCCTGTCGACGGGTCCTTGTCCGGATGAACGATGATTGAACCTGACCCCGGCGAAATGAGATTTTTCTCTCTTATTGTAAATATAAAGATTCAGTTCCGGCGTGGTATAGTTTCCGAATCCGCCTCTCGCATATCCCCTGAATAGTTTTTCAAGGGGTTCGTCTTTAAGCTTCAGAGCCCTGGGATGGATGTCCAGGTCCGGGAGGTTGCCATTTACATCCCTGAATTCATAATTCTGCACAAGGTTGTCATGGCTTTCGGCCGGCAATGGAGGGATCTTTTCAAAATTCCTCGGTATTTGGGGCAATTTGATGTCAAGCGATTTTTCAATAACGACCTCGGCATCATCAATTTCCCCCTCCTCATCCCAGGCTTGGCCAGAAACCTGAAACACTGGCAACAGGAACGCAAGGAAGATGAAATTAACGACTGTCCATATCTTTGTTCTCATCATGGTCACGACTATTTAACTGAATCGGCCGGAAGGCTTTCCTTTTCCGTAATCTCCAGCAGCTTCCCTCGGGCTTGCCTTACAATTTCCTGGTCAGGAGATTTATCAATAATGGAATTAAGCGTCGCCTTTGCCTGGAATTCTTCGCCCAGGGAAATAAAGTTGTCGGCAATCAATAAAAATGAATTCCCGACCCAGCGATCATAGATACTGAAATTCTCGTTCAGGTCATAAAGGGTTTCGTTGCTCTGCAAATAATTTCCCTGTTTGCGCAGGATCGTGGCTATCAGGTACTGGGCTTCGGCGCCCTTCTCATCTTTGGCTGTATTCACAGCGGTAAGGAAATGGTCCATCGCCTCACCTTCGTCGTTTTTTGCCAGATAGGCCTTGCCCATGCAAAGGTGGGCGGCGCTGACGGCTCCTGCCGTCAACGATCCTTTTTCGAGGATCATTCCGGCAAAATGAATTGATGAATCATACTGCCCTGTTTTCAGATAGGATTCCATCAGGCCGCTCCAGGCATTGAATTCTTCCCTCCGGTTGCCCGCAAGTGTGGCGAGGAGGTTATAATTGCCGATTGCCGCTTCAAACGATCCCATTTTATGATTCAGTTCGGCGAGACGTTGGATTGACCTGTTCCGCCATTTCGAATTTTCGAATCCGGATACCTGCCTGAATGCATTGATAGCTTCCGAAAAATTATTTGCTTTATTATAACTTTCGCCGAGGTAATAATAAGCCTCATCTTCGAAGGGGCTCTGTTTATAACCGTCGATGAACTTCAGGAACATTTCAATTGAAGCGGCATAGTTCTCGCTGTAATACATGGCTTTTGCAGATTCGAACTCAACGCCCGCCAGGTTACCCGAGCCGGGATTTGCCTCCTTATACATGGCCATGTATTCGCTGAATTCTGCCGCTCGATTCAACATGCCAAGCGCTTCCTGCAATCCCAGCAAGGCGCTGTTTGCCACAGCATGCCTTGGGAATTCCGCAATGACCTGTTTGTAATCCTTTATCGTGGCATCATAATCCTTCAGGTTGTTCGATGCAACTGCCCTGCTGACGAGCGCATAGGGTAAATACGGGCTTTGAGGCTGTTCACTGATCAGCCTGTTAAATCGCCCGATCGCCGGTTCGTAATCTCCATGCTCGAATGTGATCTGCGCCTTCTGGAACAGTGCATCGTCATAATAAACCGAGTTGGGGTACCGGTCGATCACCATATCCAGGTACCGGAATGAACCGGGAAGATCTGCCTGTATGCCGCTGACCAGACCGAGCTGGTAATAACAGTAATCCACTTCCCGGTGCCCCTCTTTCAGGGCGGCATTATAACCTGCGATGGCCAGGTTATATTCCCTGGTGGCATAATAACAATCGGCAAGCCTCAATAAAGCATCCGTGTAAAAATAATCCCGTCCTTCCCGACGCAACCGGTCCGTGTATCCCTTAAAATGTTCAAGCGCTTTATCATATGCACCGGTATTAAAATAGGCATAACCTATTCCATACCTTGCTTTAAGATATTGTTCGGAGGATCCCCCGGGGTCTGACCTGAATACGCCCGAATAGGATTGTATGGCCTCCGCATATTTCCTTCCAGTGGAATAGGTTTCTCCCATCCAGAAATTAGTCCAAAGCAGTGTTTCCTTATCCATCGGGTATTTAAGGGAAGACTGGAACATCCGGATGGCCTCGGGATACCGGCCTGCATTATATAATTGTGTCCCTTTCCGGTAAGTCACCTTTTGGTATACTTCCCGGATCCGGGGCGAGTGGTCGGAAAGGGATTCTATATAAGCCAGGGCCTGGTCATAGTTCTCAGACCTGAGGTAGGCCTCGCTCAGCAAATCGTTGACTTCAACTGTATGTGAGCTCCTGGGGTAATTAGCATTATAGGATGAAAAAGCCTCAACCACATCGCTGAAGTTCCCGAGTTCAAAACTCAACTTGCCAAAATAAAACATGGCTTCTTCCTGGATTTTTTTGTCATCTACCGCTTTCCTGGCTGCATCAAAGGCGGTTAGTGCATAAGGTTTATTATCAAGCTCGATGTAACTGTGGCCCAGGTAATAGGATGCAAGCTGACCGTTCCTGCCGGCAAGGAGGGCAACCTGTTTTAAATATCCTGCTGCATCAATGTAATAGCCGTCGTGGTAAGCCGAGATTCCTGCTTTCAGTGTTAAATCAGGGCCGGGCGCTGATGGGGACATAGCGAAATAATCGCTGAAATATTGATTTGCCTTCGGATAATTGCCTTTCATATAATATGAATCGCCGATCAGCATAAGGATATTGGGTTTCTCTCTGACATTTTTCTGGTTCTCCAATGCCGTTGTCCCGAGTTCGATTGCTTTTTCATAATCACCCTGATCATGGTATGCCTGGATGATGAGCGAGGGGACAAAATCTTTATATGCATCATCCCTGGCCGATATTTCAAGGTACTTCAGGGCATTTTTATAATTTTTCCTTTGCAGCTCAATAAAGCCGGCATAGTAGGCGGCCGGGGAAGTATAGGCATTGTTCGAGCCGGCCACATGCACAAAGTTCTTAAGGGAAGCAACGGTATCCCTTTGGTTGAAATAAGAATATCCAAGCTTAAACTTAATCTCATTGAGCTGATCCCCTGACAAATGACCGGTGTCGGCCAGGATAAAATATTCTGAGGCCTTCTTATAATCCTTATTGCGGTAAAAAAAATCGCCGATATCGGCATAAGCACGAACAGCCTTGGGGCTCAGGGGATGCGATTTCACAAAATTGGACATTAGCCTCTCTCCGTCATCATTGAAAAGGTTGATGGCGCAATAAGCCCGGTAATATTCCGCCTCGGCCTGTAAAACATTTTCCTCATTTATTCCCAGCGAAAGATATTGTTCAAAAACCCTCCTGGCGGCCCCGTAATCTTTCCGTTCCAGGAGTTCCAAACCTGTCTTGAATTGCTGGTCAGGGTCGGATTGTTTCCGGGTTTGCTGGGCAAATGAAAAATTTACCGCAAATAATAAAAAGATCAGGGAGTAAAGCCGGCGGGAAAATTCGTTTCCGTTGTAACGGTCCGGAAAGGCCTTCAACATACACTTAATTCGATCCATCATTCGGTATATCCGCATTAACCAGGTTCAGCCATTGCCAAAAAGATCAATGCATTAATTTAAAAATCAATTCTTTCAGGATCTCCCCTTCGCTGATGTTGCTGATACCGATACCCTTGCTCATCAGGTCAGCCTCCCGAATATAATGAATATTCTCTATAACCTTTTTAAGGCCATAAATTTTTGACGCCTGGATATATTCCTTGAGGAAAATCGGCGGCACACCGATCACTTTGGATAACTCCGTCTCGCGGGCATGACCTGACTGATGGATGATCAGCAATTTTGAAAAGTAGCTGAACAGCAGGGCAATTACAGGGATCACAGGATTTTGTTTCGGGTTGTCGCCGAAATAATTAACGATCTTATTGGCCTTGAGTATGTTCCTCAGGGCAACTGCTTTTTGAAGTTCAAAAGAATTATATTCCTTACTTATCCCGACAAACCTGCTGACGATCGTTGTATTGATCTGTGTTGGATTTTTAAAGTTGATCAGCATTTTATCGATTTCATTTGCAAGCCGCTCAAGTTCGTTCCCGATGTTGTCGGCAAGTAATTGCATGGCATCCGGGTCAACAGTATGCCCCTTGGACTCGATATAATTCCTTACCCATGCAGGTATCTGATTGTCATAAAACTTGTCGGAATCAATGACGATGGCATGCTTATCGAGATTTTTGTATAACGATTTCCGCTTGTCGAGCTTTTTGCCCCTGTAACAAAATACGAGGATGGTCGATGGCACCGGCTTGCCGGCATATCGGATCAGCAACTCTTCCCCTTTTTCCTTATTCACATCCTTAATATCCTGAGCTTCCTTAATGATCAAAACCTGGCGCTGGGCTAATACCGGATAACGCCGTGCCTGGCCGATTATTTCATTGACGGTTTGGTCTGCACCGTATATAATTGTGAGGTTAAATGCTTTCTGGGATTCCTCGATTGCATTTTCCTGGATATAATCGGATATCCTGCTGATATAATAATTCTCCTCCCCCTGGAGAAAATATAAAGGGGAGTATTCCCCGTTTTTCAGGTTCGCAAGTATGGTATCGGGTGAATACGGCATCCGGGAATGTATAATTTTTTAAAATTAATTATAGATTGTAATATAATGGTGGGTGACCTGATATAATTTTACCGTGAAATCTTTTTTAATGATAAAAAAATGACAGGAAAAAATGTCCTGGCAACCGTTACCCTGATGGCCCTGTTATGCGGTTTTTCTCAGGCCCAGGAAACGACCTATTATTCCAGCGACAGTTCCATTGTGGGAAAAGGCGGCATGGTGAATAATAAAAAGGAAGGGCGTTGGGTACTATACCATAAAGAATCCAGCCTGACCGAATCAGGAACCTATGAAAATGATCTCCGGGAAGGCATCTGGCGGGTATTTGATACCGATAATACCGTCATCATAGAAACCAACTACCGGAAGGGAATAATATCCGGGAAATTCATCACCTATTACCCCAACGGGAAAGTTATGGTTTCAGGAATACTGCAAGATACGGTGAAGGATAAGACCTGGAAGGAATATAACAAATCGGGGCTGATCCTTTCCGAAGGGTCCTATGACATGGGACGCCGGACCGGGAGGTGGAAATTATACGTTGAGGATTCCGGGATCCTTAAGTCGGATATTGAATACCTGAATGACAGCCTGCATGGAGAATATAAAGAATATGACCAATACGGCGCCCTGGCCATGCAGGGAAATTATAATCATGGGGCAAAGACCGGGAAATGGGAAAGCTTTGATATATACGGCAATGTCGTCCTGTCCGACGAATATGAACGGGGAGTACTTAACGGCCAGTCGTTTGAATACTATACCGGAGGATTAAAGAAATCGGAAAAAAGTTACAGCATGGGCCAGCCGGCAGGCATCTGGACCTATTATCATGAAAACGGAGAAGTTCAAAGCAAATGGAATTTCGAGAATGGACTCCCCGAAGGCGAATACATCGAGTATCATGCAAACGGAAATCTAAGCGTGACCGGAAAATATATACTTGGCAAGAAAATAGGTCTTTGGAAGAATTATTATGAGTCTGGTTCCTTATTCGGGGCAGGCCCATACCTGGATGATGCAAAATACGGTAACTGGAAATATTTCAATGAATCCGGACACCTGATTTCAGAAGGTAAATTCATGGAAGGGCTCGAAGAAGGGCAATGGGTTTTTTATTTCCCGGGCGATAAAATTCAAACGATCGGATCTTATAAAGATGGAAAACAGACCGGCCTGTGGGGGCATTTTCATCCCGACGGGACGCTCATGCAGGAAGAAACCTGGGATAACGGATTATTGATCGACCTTAGCGATGTTTTTTTCGGAACAGATACGCTTACCGGCGGAAGCCTGGAAAACGGGAATGGTCAAAGGATCAATTACCGGGAGGACAAATCGGTGAAAGAGAAGGTCGAATTTAAAAACGGGTTGCCGGAAGGTTCGTGGGTATATTACGAGAACGGAAATATTTCCTTTTCGGGTTCAATGAAAGCGGGTAAGAAAGATGGATTATGGACATATTACTATTCCAATGAGCAAATTGAATCCCAGGGTAATTATAAAGATGATGAGCAATCGGGAAAATGGCTTTATTATAATCGCCGCGGATCCGTTATCAGGGAAATTAATTATGATGATGCGGCAAAGCAGTGAATCATTGGATCGAGTAACTGTTTTATAATTGCTTCGTTTAAATTTTTTGGATGTGGAAAGAATCCTGCAATCCTATAATCAGGGAATCGGGAATTGATTGGCGTTTGAATCCTCGATCACACGATTAACCGATTCAACACTTCAACCATAACCTACCAACCCGGCACCCACATATCATCCGGCGTCAACCCGCATGAATCAATCGCCTGCAAACAATACTCATCATAACCGAGGTTCGCATCCGTATTGTTGGTCCCGAAGGTGAATTTCACTCCTTCCGATTTCGCGAGCCTGATGAATTCAAAGCTTGGGATTTTGTACCTGGCGCTGATCTCTATGGCCACTCCTTTCGCTTTAGCGGCCTTAATGACCTTTTGCATCCTCGGCTTTGTCCAGAGTTTATCGTATTCACCGGCAATGATGTCAGGAATATAGGTGGCATTGGCATAAACATTAATGGATTCCTCCGAGATAATTTTTACAATATAATCAGCAAGCTGGTCCATGAATTTTTCCTTATTGGGAATATTCACTTCTTCCGGGATCCATAAATGCACCCTCTTGCCATACAGATTATTGAATGTCATCGCATCCGTGAATATGTAATCGAAGGTTTTAACGGCATCCTTTGAGAATATTTCCACCCACTCCCTGCCTTCCGCCTGCATGGCATTGAACGCCGGCTCGCGTTTTACGGAATCGATATGGGCCAGAAGCCGTTCATCGGTGTTAATGTAAAAATCGAGGCCGCAGTTCACCGCTATCCCGTAGTCGATACCCTTGATCCTCGATTGTTCGAGGGCTTGTTCCATGGTAAGTCCACCCTTAAGATGAACATGAAGGTCCATCATCGGGAAGCCGATGGAATGAAGCATCGTTATCTTCCTTTCAATATCTTCGGGGACCGATTCCCTGGGATCGTCAAATATGGCATCGTCGGGCAACGGTTTTACCCTGAGGTTTCTGAAGTATACCTTGCTGTTGGGATCGTGACCCTGAAGGGCAAATGTCCCTTCACCGATCAGCCTTCCTTTCATTTCTTCAGGCCTGTAGGGATTTTCTGGCTCAAGGTAATCGACCGTATACTTGTCGTTCACCATGATTTTCACCCGCTTGCCCTTGACGATAACCTGCATGGTGAACCACTCATCGTCATTGACGAAGGTCAGGTATTTGTTCCTTATGGCATACAGACTGCCCGTTTTCTTTAATTCGGGATGCTCAGGGTTCCCGATAAATGAATTATTTACCTGCACTTCATAGCCTTTCGACGGCCATCCCTCTTCCTGAAAAGCAGTGTGAAAATAAATCCCGGAATTTGATCCCGGTGAGGTCCTGACTTCAGCTGAAAATTCGAAATTTTTAAATGTCCCTTTATTCACATCACCTGTATAATATAGGTGTGAACGATCCCCATGGGCAACCATAGCCCCATCCTCGATAGAAAAAGTGCTCTGGTTCTCACTGGCGGTCCATCCGTTCAATGATTCACCGTCGAACAGGGAATACCAGCCGTCCTGGTCAGGCCTGGGGCCGCAACTGGTTATAGCCGCGATGAATAAAAGAAAAAATAAATTATATTTCATGGTATTAATAATTCGTTATTTAATCATTTAAGATGTGCAAGGTAAGAATTATTTCGTCTTATCGCCAAATGAATAAATGAATGATAAATTCCATTTTTTAAGCACCCAAATCCAAATTCCAAATCCCAAGTACCAAATCCCAATTTCCAAATTCCAATTTCCAAATCCCAAGCGTACAGCGATATCCTGCTTAAGACTAAATCTCGTTGCTGAATTCGACTTGGAATTTGGCGCTTGGTGCTTGGATTTTCGATATGCGATGTTTGATGTTCGATGTTGATGTTCGATGTTCGCCCTGAAGCAAATCATATTGCTTCAGGGGCGATGTTCGATTATTTGTGGAATAAGAGCTCGCGGTACTTCACGAGGGGCCACTGATCATCATCGATGAGCAATTCAAGTTTATCGACATGATAACGGAGGTCGTCGAAATATTTTCCTTTTACATTGTCGCAGTATTCAATGGCCCGCTGGTATACGTCCTCAATCTTGTTGATCCTGCGGCGTTCGTCGATCATTTCGTTCACCCCGTTTTTAATCACCTCGATGTGTTTCGAAATCTCTGTTATCGTTTTAACTACGGCGGAATTGTCCAAGCCCAGTCCTTTGAGGCCGTTTGCATTTTCGATCAGCTTATTCTGGTATTGGATGGCGATAGGCATAATATGGTTGAAAGCCAGGTCGCCGATAACCCGTGAATCGATCTGGACTTTCAATATATAGTTTTCGAGCATGATATCGAGCCTCGCCTCAATTTCCCGTTCGCTAAGTACCTTGTGCCGCTTGAAAAGCGATTTGGATTTTTCCGATATATATGCCTTCAGCGCCCGCGGGGTGTTACTGATATTGGACAGGCCTCGTTTTTCCGCCTCCTTCACCCAGCTTTCGGAGTAACCATCACCTTCAAACCTGATCTTCTTGCTGGCTTTGATATAATCACGAAGCACATTCACAATGGCAAGCCGTTTATCCATTCCTTTGGAAATCCTGGCATCGACGTCCTTCTTGAACTGACGGAGCTGATCAGCCACAATCAGGTTCAATATGGTCATTGGCCCGGATGAATTCATTTCGGAACCTACAGCCCTGAACTCAAATTTATTCCCGGTAAAGGCGAATGGCGAAGTCCGGTTCCTGTCGGTATTGTCGAGGAGGATCTCGGGGATCTTATCGATGCCGAGCTTCATGTACATGTTATCCCCCTTTTCAATCTTTATATTCAGGTTATGTTCAAGCTCATCCAGCACTTCGGTAAGCTGGGAGCCAATGAATGCTGAAATAATGGCGGGCGGCGCCTCGAATCCACCCAGCCTGTAATCGTTTCCTGCGGTTGCAACGCTGGCCCTCAACAGGTCTGAATATTCATAAACTGCCCTGATCGTCGCAACGAAAAAAGTAAGGAATTGGAGGTTTTCCCTTGCGCTCCCCGATGGCTGGAGAAGGTTAATGCCCGAATCGGTCATCAGTGACCAGTTATTGTGCTTCCCGGAACCATTCAGACCATCGAATGGTTTTTCATGGAACAGCACCTTGAGCTCATGCTTTTCAGCAACCTTGTTCATCACATCCATAAGCAGCAGGTTGTGATCGATAGCGATGTTCAGTTCCTCGAATTCCGGGGCGACTTCAAACTGAGACGGAGCAACTTCATTATGACGCGTCCGGACAGGGATCCCAAGCTTATGGGCTTCAACCTCAAATTCCCGCATGAAATTAAAAATCCTTGGCGGAATTGAACCGAAATAATGGTCCTCGAGCTGCTGGCCACGTGCCGGGCTATGCCCAAAGACCGTCCGGCCCGTCATTACCAGGTCGGGGCGGGCGAAATATAATTCCCTGTCGATAACAAAATATTCCTGTTCGCAGCCCAGGGTGGCATATACTTTACCGACCTCCCTGTCAAAATATTTGCACACGGCTGAGGCAGTCTTATCAAGGACCTCCATGGCTTTTAGCAGGGGGGCTTTGTAATCGAGGCCTTCACCTTTATAGGAAACAAATACGGTAGGGATACATAATGTAGTTCCCCAGATGAACATGGGAGAACTGGGATCCCAGGCCGTATATCCCCGTGCTTCGAAGGTGCTCCTTATCCCGCCGCTGGGAAAAGAAGAGGCATCGGGCTCCTGCTGCACCAGGGCGCTGCCTTTGAATTTTTCAATTTTTTCGTTCCCGTCGAAAAAAGAATCATGCTTTTCCGCGGTTGCACCGGTCAATGGCTGGAACCAGTGTGTATAATGGGTAATGCCCTTGGATATCGCCCATGTTTTCACAGCCGCGGCAACGGCATCGGCTGTAATAGCATCGATCTGTTTACCCTTGTCAATATAATATTTTACTTTTTGGAATACGTCGGGAGACAGCATTTCCTGCATTTTTCCAAGGTCGAATGCATTGATCGCGAAATAATCCGAAATCTTATTGGACGGTAGTGTTATCTCAAGCGGTTTTTTTGATGCGAATTTTTCGATTGCTGAAAATCTCAGATATGCCATGACGGGTAGGTTTTAAATTAAGTAGTATATCAAACCAAAAAAATTTCGGCCAAAATTAATATAAAAAACTTCCCGAAGGGTTTTAGCGTGCCGAAATATGCCCCAGCCAGGTCAAATTTTTACATAATGTACTATTTACCGCTAAAATTCAGGCCTTGATAATTTATGGAAAATGAAATTTGCCTGAATCCAGGCAAAATTTCTGTCTTTCCATCATCTTCAACCGGGCTTCATTAAAAAGAAATGAGGGCGGTGAGGCCCTCTGTTTCATTCACTTATGCAATTAACCTATGAATTTATGCTCAAAATGCAAATACGGCAGCTACCAGGGCTTGAGCCGCACTACCGGTTGGATTACCATCGGCATCTGTGAAAATATCCTGTGATCCCATATCAAACCTGATCTCGGGGATCAAGCGGAGGGGGCCGGCGATAATATTTCCAGATAAGGTTACGGCATTAATCGTCATTAAATCTCCAATTTCGGATGTATTTGGATCGTCAAAACCCGATATTCTTCCTTGACGGTCAGTTAAATATTCATACCGCAATCCAAGGGCAAAGGGATCACTGACCTGGTAATTAAGATAGGCGGCGCCTCCATGAAACGGCACTCCATTGCCTTCGTCATCGATAAAGAAATTACCCATGGTTCTATGAGCCACATTCAGCCCGATTTTCAGTTGTTCTGTGGCCTGAAATGTTGAGGTCAGGTCGACTTCGGTCCCGGAAGATTCATGGCTGACAAAATTTAAGTACATATTCAGGCCGTCAACAGGCATAAGGAATAATTGGCCGCCCGGACTCAGGGAATAGGGTTCATTTGTATAAGAATCGAACTGGTTGAATATACCAACCATCAATCCGAAACGATCGGAAAAACTGAAGTTTGCTTTTACTCCGGAGTTTTGGAACGGTCCGTATGAAAAAAGGTATGATGTTGAATAGTTGAAATTCAAGGCCGGGGAAATTACTTCATACCCTACGAAAGTGCTCATAAATCCCCCCGTTAAGCTGAATAAATCAGAGAATTGATAGGATACGTACAGGTTCTGGACGGGACCCGGAGCGGAGGATGATGCCCGGGGACCAAAAGCCACCTCACCAACAAAGGACGCTTTTCCGACAGATTTCGACAAAATTATATCAACCATTCCAATGCCGATTGAATTCTGGGCATTGGCGAAACTTGTATTGATCTGCGGTTCTCCTGAAAAATCATATTTATAATAGGTGTCAACACTCCCGGATATGGTCAATCCGGGATCTTCTTCATCCTGGGCGTATAGTTTTCCCAATGCCAGGGTGATCAATACAGTCAGCAGTGTGGCGAGTTTGTTTTTCATTTTATTGATGTTTGGTTAAACATTTATTTATTGTTTCGATTAAAAGGATCTGTTTTTATTCCGGAGCTCCATCAGCATCCTGAATGAGATATAGTCCTTCAAGCCGGACCTCTCCGGAACAGATAGCCTCTCGGGTGGTAATG
>DATDPY010000106.1:0-3447 GCA_035292565.1 Cyclobacteriaceae bacterium
CAGGTCTGTCATTTACCAGGCAATTCTAAAAGCCCCTGGGCAGGTTTTGGATTATAAGAATATTGACAAGGCTGTTTTTGACAGTTTGAATTTATTACAGGAAGAATTCGCACAGGCTCCTTCCGAACCCGGCTCTTTTCAGTTTAATGAAAATGAGCGGGCTTTGAAGATATACCTGACTTTTCGAATGCTCTATGATCTGAAAAGAGGGTGGAGGGTTATACTTCCGAATCTTGAACAGGTGGCGTTGATAAAAATTTCATATCAGAATATTACGGAAGAGGCTTTAAAAGAAAAATACAATGATCTCCCGGGATTTGTACAGCTTAATTCCGAAGAAAAATTTGAAATTATATTTAATACACTGGAATATTTCAGGACTTCGTTTGCTTTCCATTTTGAGGTCTATGATCATCTTGAATCCCATCAGAAACTGATTAACGCCAATCTAAAAACGCCATGGACTTTTGATCTGAATGAAAAAATACAATTGCCATTTTATTTACGTGTTGTTAAGCCCAACCAGCGGCGGCAAAATATCCATACGGCAAGCATTGGTTCCCTGAGCGCCTATGGCAAATACATCAGAAACATTTTTAAAACCAAAAAGATTGAACTGAAAGGCAGGGATCTACAAGCCTGGATCTATAAATTATTGGAAATGTTGAGCCAATCCGGCTACCTGAGGAAAAAAGAAAACATACTCGACGAGCCGCTATTTCAATTAAACGGTACAAACATCATCTGGAAGCCTGGCGATCAAATAACCCCCTGGAATGACAGCGTGAGGGTAAGGACGCGAAAGTATGTCATTCCTAAAGTAAATACTTTCTTCCAGGAATTCTATATGCAGGATTCCAATGTAATGAAACCGATTAAAGCTGCCGAACACACGGGGCAGGTTAAAAATGAAGAACGGGAGAAATATGAATCGGACTTTAGTGAAGGCAAACTCAGGGCGCTTTACTGTTCACCGACCATGGAACTCGGGGTGGATATCTCCGAACTTAATGTAGTTCAAATGCGGAATGTCCCTCCGAATACTTCAAATTATGCCCAGAGAAGCGGTAGGGCTGGGAGGAGCGGACAGGCAGCATTGGTTATAACCTATTGTGCCAATAATTCCTCGCATGACAGGCATTATTTTGAGCATCGGAAAGATATGGTGGCCGGAATTGTAAGCCCGCCTAAGCTCGATCTGACTCAACAGGAACTGATACATTCCCACCTGAATGCCTTATACCTCTCAAGAACTAATTTAGGCGGGCTCGATGATTCCATCGCATCCCTGCTTGATATCGATATTGACCCTGTAGGCCTGCCGCTTAAAAGCGAAACCATTTCCGCATTGGATCTTGAAGGAAAAATATTAAATGATCTTGAATCCATTTTTAACCAGGCTATCTCTGATATCAAGCCTGCGTTGGAAGTCATGCCCTATGTCTGGTTCGATGAAAAATGGATTAAACGAAAATTGAATGGTGCACCTGGATTATTTGACCGTTCTTTGGACCGATGGCGTGAAATTTTCAGAAGAAGCGCAGAACAATTAGCCGCTGCCGGACAGGTACTTTCAGACCCGCGGATCCCCAGAAATGATGATCAAAAAAAATTAGCCGAACGGGAACGCCTTTATGCTGAGAAGCAGATTGAACTTATCAAGAATGAGAGGACAAAAAATAACCAGGTTTCGGAGTTTTATCCTTACCGGTACCTGGCAGCTGAAGGCTTCCTTCCCGGATATGGTTTTACAAAACTTCCCGTACGGCTTTTTATTCCCAGGGAAGATGGGGAATATATCACAAGGCCAAAATTCATAGCCCTGCGGGAATTCGGACCTCAAAATATAATTTACCACAACGGGGGAAAATACAGGGTAAACCAGATGCTCTGGTCCGAAACGGATAATCCCCTTGTATCCGCCAAAATTGCCAGGGGCTCGGGCTATATTCTGATGGGATCTGAATATAATAAGAACATATGCCCGATAACCGGCGCTGACATAACGGATCATAACGACCGTATCCAGGTCAATGAAATGCTGGAGATACGTGAATCCCGTTCGGAGCCCCAGGAGAGAATCACATGCGAGGAAGAAGAACGTAAAATATTGGGCTATGATATAAAAACAGCTTTCCGCCTCCCGGGCGGTATGGACAGGGTGGAAGAGTTGCTGATCAAGATAGACGGAGAAATATTCCTCAGGATGCAATACCTTCCTGCAGCGCAGATCGTCCAGATCAACAGCAAATGGAAAATATCAAAAGAAGGCGACGGATACCTGATCGGCCGTAAAACCGGATTCTGGAAAAAACCTGCCAAAGCCGAAGAACGACCTGCCCGTGCCGAGGAAGTTCAGAGAGTAAAACTTTATGCTGAAAATACTGCCGATGCATTATATATCCAACCGACAAAAAACCTGAACCTGGATCCATTTGATACTGGTGTAATCACCCTGATGTATGCCATAAAACGGGCTTTTGAAAATATATTCCAGGTGGAGAGCAATGAACTGGAAGTTGCATTGATGGGGACTTCTGAAGAACCGAATATATTGTTATATGAGTCTGCAGAGGGCAGCCTTGGGATTATTTCACAATTTGTAAAGAATGTATCCTATTTTAAAAGAGTGATCAATGAAGCATTTGATCTGTGCCATTTTAATATCTCTTTAGAAGAACAGGAGCAATACGGCACAGCTTCTTATGCCGACCTGTTAAGCTATTTTAATCAAAAACATCATTTGATCATTGACCGCTATCTGATTAAAGATGCGCTTGAAGCATTAATGAATGCGGATGTGGAATCAAAACGCACCTCGCTTTATAAAGACTATGAAGATCAATACCAGGAATTGTTGAAGCAGGTTGATCCTTCTTCTTCCACAGAATTGAAATTCCTGCATTATCTCCATTCTAATAACCTCCGGTTGCCCGACAAGGCCCAGGTAAACATGGGGAAGCATGGTTGTTATACGATCCCGGATTTTGTTTATTCTGAAGAAATAAAAGTAAGCGTTTTTTGTGATGGTACGCCGCATGATAAACCTGTGGTGCAGGAATCCGATTCTGTAAAACGGGATTGCCTTGAAAACCTTGGATTCGAGGTATTGGTCTGGCATTATTCGCAACCCCTCGGTGAATTTGTTTCAAAGAGGCCTGATATATTTAAAAAAGTCAGAGAGTGATTGAATTTGGCCCGGGATCATTGGTAGAGGTCAGGAACCGGCAATGGGTTGTTATGCCTTCCCCGGAAGAAGACTTAATGCTGCTGAAACCTCTTGGAGGATCAGAAGAAGAGATCATTGGAATATTAAAGGACCAGCCTTTCGCTGAAGATAATCCGAAGCATTTTGAATTTTCTCCCCCTGGCCCCGACGACCTCGGTGACTTTGCCACCGCAAAATTATTGTATAACGCCTCTCGTCTTTCTTTTAGATCCGGCGCA
>DATDPY010000107.1:0-3548 GCA_035292565.1 Cyclobacteriaceae bacterium
TGTTATTGGCGCGAAGGACTGATCCATTTAAGGGTCCACGATAAACTGATCTGGGCGCCAATCTCGGAGCTCGACGATATGTTATGGTCTGAAGCTGATCACAAGGTAGTCCGTGAGATCGTAAGCCAGTATTTAAAAAAAGACTGATGCCGTATCCCCGTTTGGTTCTCAAGAAAGGGAAGGAGAGATCTTTACTCAGATACCATCGATGGATATTTTCAGGGGCTATTGATAAATTACCCACAGACCTGAAGGATGGCGATTTTGTTGAAGTTTACGGATTCGACGGGAACTATCTCGCAACAGGATATTACCAGGATGGCAATATCGCCGTAAGGATCCTCAATTTTTCCCTATGTGATATCAGCCAGGAATTCTGGAATGCGAGGATCATCTATGCAGTCGAATTAAGAAAAAAACTTGGTTATTTCAGTGACCCTGCTTCAAATTGTTGCAGGCTTGTAAATGCCGAGGGCGACCAGGTGCCTGGTTTGATTATCGATCTTTACGACGGTACGGCCATCATCCAAACCCATTCTGCAGGAATCAGGAATTCATTGAACGAAATTAATAATGCCTTGAAATTGGCCCTCGGAGATTTACTGAAGGCCGTATACCACAGGCCATCTTATCACGATAAGAGCGATAATCCGGGTGAATATCTGTTCGGGAATCAGTCATCGGACCCGGTAATCCGCGAGAATGGGCTTTTCTTTAATGTAGATTGGGAATCGGGGCAAAAAACAGGTTATTTTCTCGACCAGAAAGATAACAGGCTGATTTTAAGGAAATATTGCAGAGGCGCGAAGGTTTTGGATGCCTTTTGTTATGCAGGCGGGTTTGCAGCCAATGCATTGCAGGGTGAAGCAGAAAAGGTTGATGCCGTGGATATATCACCGCATGCAGCTGGATTGGCTGAAAAAAATCTGATCAAGAATGGATTTAAAGGGAATTTCAGCGTGATCACTTCCGATGTCTTGAAGTATTTGCTAACGGCGGAGGCAGATCATGATGTCATTATCCTGGATCCCCCGGCATTTGCCAAGCATCTATCGGCCAGGCACCGGGCAGTTCAGGGTTATAAACGATTGAACAAGGTAGCAATATCAAGGATCAGAAAAGGCGGGATCCTTTTTACGTTTTCATGTTCCCAGGTTGTTGACAAAATTCTATTCGAGAAAACGATTGTATCGGCTGCGATTGAAGCCGGAAGAATGGCGAGGATATTGTGCCGGCTTGGCCAGCCAGCAGACCATCCTGTGAATATTTTTCACCCCGAAAGCGAATACCTGAAAGGCCTCGTCATTGAGATCGGGTGAATTGGTTATCAATGATCGCTCTGCCTCCATCATATTTATCGAATCTGTAAAATATAGATAAGAACTATGCGTAATACCGGCAAATCATCCTGATTAATTATTAAAAATGAGGTTCTTTACTATATTTGCGTTTGCAAAAATATTTCAATCATGAGAAAACTCGTCTTACTACCCTTAGTCTTATTATTTGACGGCTGCGGGATGCAGCAATTAAAAGAAGAAAATGCAGCTATGAAAAGTGAATTGGAAGTTACCAGGGCGGCCAACCAGGCTTTGTTCGAGATCGGCAGTTTGCTGGATTCTATCGATATCAACAGGGAAAATCTGGATGTCAGGCTCGAAGAAGGGACAACTTACGATGATTATATCCAGCGTGTTAAGGACCTGGGAACTTATGCCGAATCTACGGAAAGGAAACTTGATGAGATCGAAGCAATGCTTAAAAATGCCAATCAGTCGAATTCAACCCTGGCTGCCAGCGTCACAAAATTAAGGCGAGAACTCACTGATAAGAATAAATATATAAATTTTCTGGAAAGCCAGATGACCAGTATGTCGGTTCAAAAAGATTCCCTGGTAACCATTACCCAGGTCCAGAAAGATCAAATTTCTGATATGGACCAGGAAATCCAGCAAAAAACGGAGGAGTTAAAACTCATTGAAGAGAGGGTGACAGAATTGATGGTACAGGCCCAGGTGAATGAGGCTGATTCTTATTTTGCGAGGGCGCAGGCGATTGAACTGGCGGCTGACCGTACCAAACTAGCTGCCAAAAAGAAGAAGTCTACCTACAAAGAGGCATTGGAACTTTATATGAAAGCTTTGGAAGCGGGTAAGGAAGAAGCCAGGCCAAAAATCATTGAATTGCAGGAAAAAGTTAATTAAGCATCCGGGTTTTCCTGTAAGGGGGTTATATCCGACCCGCCGTTTTCGTTGAATGTGTTTCCATTAATGAGATTCGGTACTTTCAAATGGACTGTCGTGCCCATTCCCAGGTCCGATTCAAGGTCGACGGTTCCGTTTAACTTATCAATCGATTCCTTTACGATATACAGGCCAAGTCCGGAACCGGCATTATCATCCGTTGCCCTGTAAAACATATTGAATACCTTCTTATGATGTATTTTATCGATCCCGATTCCGTTATCCTTGATGGAAATAGAAGCTTGTTCCTGCGTCACATTCACATCAATATTTACCGTGGGGTGTTGTCCGTTTGAATACCGGATTGAATTGGAAATTATATTGTTCAGGATGACTTTTAGTCTGTGCGGATCCGAATAAAAAGCCGCGCTTGCGTTAACATTCAGCTTCGTATCAATTTTTTTACTATTATCGGTATATTTAAGTTGTTCAAGGGTCTCATCCAGAAGATTCCTAAACGATATTTTTTTCCTCTCAATCCCTAACTTTGTATTCCTTGAAATGTCGAGTATATCCCTTATAAATCTATCCTGCTGTTCGGCGCTTTTCCCGACCATGGCGAAATACTTCATGACGGTGGAAGCTTCTTTTTCATTTTTGGCGAGATTTACCAGTCCAAGCACCGATGCAACCGGAGCCCGGAGATCATGTGAAACCCTGTAGACGAAGTTGTCGAGCTCGATATTGGCTTTTCTTAGCCTGACGTTGGTGATTTTCAGATCATGCTCTGCTTTTTTCCTGATATTAATCTCGTCATTCAGCTCCTTTGTCCGTTCCATGATTTTAACCTCCAGGGTATCATTAAATTTTTTTATGGTGTTCTGCGCCACGCCGCGCTCATAAACCGTGGAAGATAACGCAATAGTGGTTGAACTGACCATCCCAATAAAGATCTGAAGAATGATGATTGAGTTTTCATTGGTATCCAGAATGAAGGGGCCTGTCCTGGCTATGGTTGTGAAATATATAGCCAACAAGGCCGTGGCGAGAATACCTGACATGGATATCTGCAGGTTAAACCTGAATGCGAGCCACAACAAAAACGGAATTACAAGAAAGGGCGATGATTTCAGAACCGTTAAATGAAGTTTTTCCAGGTTAAGAAGGAATATAAAGGCCATCAGGAAAAAGACAGCGATGAGGATTTCTGTGATATGATTCCTGGTTAATTTAAAATTAAAACCTCTGGTCCATGAAAGAATAAACGGAGTGAACATGAGTACACTGGCAAAATTCGGTACCCACCAGAAAAACCACTTTTGTACAATTTCATCCTGGCGGATAAATCCATTAATAAATAAGCTA